>JAGQTR010000084.1:2752-18375 GCA_020438915.1 Mycobacterium sp. | reverse complement strand
TAGATGGTCAGCTGATAGGAGAACCTACCGTCGGGGTAGATGCCTATGTTGTTGGCAAGACCTAATTCCCCGGCGGCCAGGATGGCATTGAGTGGTGCTGCGCCGCCGTGCAGGAAATTCGACACCGGAAAGTTTGGCTCCGGCCATTTCAACCACGGCGCCAATTCCAACACGCGGTAATAAGGCACTCTGGCCATACTCAGACCCGAGTCGAAAGAAACCTGCGCCGCCGCCGCAGCTTCTGCGAATGAAGCCGCGCCGATCGGAACGGTGATCGGGATGAGCCCGGTAAACCAGCCCTGCGTCATGAAATTGTCGGTACCGGTGCGTGAATCCCGCGGAGTGAGGCCGAAATAGGTCAAAGCACCGGTCAATTCATGTTCGACCTGGGCCAGCCCGGCGAACAGGCCGCCGACAAAGCGCGCACCGGCGGCCGCGCACGCTGAATCGAAGCGCTCCGTCTGCGCTACGTCCATCAATACTTCAGAGCTCATGGTGCTGTTCGTGGACTCCAGCGGGTTGCCCAGGGGCAGCGGGAACTCCGGAAAACCACCGCCGTTTTCCTCGGCGAATTCGATCCACGCCTGCACTCCGGGGGAATCCAGGGTCAGTTTCGAGGTGTGCTCGCGCTCGCGCCGGCAGAAATCGTCGAAGCTGCCCGGGTCAGGCAGTACGAGTGCGTCGCCGCCACCACTCAACGCCGAATACATACCGTTGGCTTCCATCATCGTGGTGCCAATTAATGTCGCGTCGCCGTGGACATGATCCATCGCGGCAAAGAAAGCGAAATGGTCCTCGTTCTGAATTATCCCGAAGGTGAAGCAGCCCCACTCCAATGGACTCGGTATCGCCACGACGTGCTCGCGTATTTCGTCGACCGTCAAGTGGCCGTGGTCGATCGGTACGAATTCAATATCGGCTGGATCGGTGATGGCATGCCGGATGAAGCTGCCGTCCTCGATTTGTTCGAACCAGCTTCGAAATGTGTCGTGCCGGCGGAGGTAGGCGTTGACGGCGTGATCCATCGCCTCGATATCGCACCGGCCGGGCACTTCGCAGCTGGCGATGATCTGCCGGGAGAAGGTTCTTCCCGCTGTCGTTCGTTCGCTGTAGTTGCGAAGGTGCTGGCCCTGCATGTAACTGACCGGCACCGCACTGACCGGCGCCCGCCGCGCCTTTTCCTGCGCGCTGGCGGTCGGATGCCAGGACGTGACCGTACCAGGACTCAGCGACCATTCCTCAAGCGCGCCAACCGTTATCGCCCCGATGCGCAATGCTTGGCCCTCCCAATCACGCCCAAACGCGCCGGCCCTAAGCTCCGGCAGCACCCCCGACGGGCACCAACATACCCCCGGTTTGACGGCAGCCGCCCCGGCGCGGGTCCGACCTGGACGACGACGCCGCGTATTTGCCATGTCAAACTTGCAATTATAGTGGCCCCAAGACGGGCATCGACACAGCCTCGGTTCGACCGAAGCCGCCTCGGCGCACGCTCAACCATGGGTGTGGCCGTCGACGTTTGATCGTGTCGGGGGAGAGTAAAGCAAACATGAAATCGTTCGAGGTTCCGACCGGGCCAGTTCAACGTTTCGCTGTCATCGGCTACGCCGCGCGGTTTCCGGGCGCCCCGGATGCGGAGTCGTTCTGGGACCTGCTGCGCGAGGGTCGCGAGGCGATATCGGAGGTGCCCAGCGGACGCTGGGATGTCGATGAGTTCTTCGACCCCGAACCCGGTGCGCCGGGCAAGGTCGTCACCCGTCGCGCGGGCTTCGTCGATGACGTGACCGGTTTCGACGCGCCGTTCTTCGGTATGTCTACCCGCGAGGTCAGAATGCTGGACCCGCAGCACCGCCTCCTGCTGGAGACTGCGTGGCGCGCAGTGGAGCATTCGGGCACCGCGCCGTCGGCACTGGCCGGCACCAACACCGGGGTGTTCGTGGGTTTGGCCACCCACGACTACCTCGGAATGGCGTCGGCCAAATTGACGTACCCCGAGATCGAGGCCTACATGGCCATCGGGACGTCGAATGCCGCCGCGGCCGGGCGGATCAGCTACCGGCTGGGATTGCAGGGGCCCGCCGTCGCGGTCGACACGGCGTGCAGCTCGTCATTGGTGGCAATCCATCAGGCGTGTCAGGCGCTGCAGCTGGGCGAGTGTGACCTCGCGCTGGCCGGTGGTGCGAACGTGCTGCTGACACCGGCGACCATGATCACGTTCTCCAATGCCCAGATGCTCGCGCCCGACGGCCGGTGCAAGACATTCGACGCCGCCGCCGACGGCTACGTGCGAGGCGAGGGCTGCGGTGTCATCGTCATCAAGCGGCTCGAGGACGCCGTCCGCGACGGCGACCGCATCCGGGCGGTGATCCGCGGCAGCGCGATCAATCAGGACGGCGCTTCCGGTGGCTTGACGGTGCCCAACGGCGTTGCACAGCAACGCGTCATCACCAGTGCGCTCAATCGCGCCGATCTCGACCCCGGTGATGTCGGATACCTGGAAGCGCACGGCACCGGGACATCGTTGGGCGACCCGATCGAAGCCCAGGCCGCAGGCGCGGTATACGGCGCCGGGCGCGCGGCCGACCGGCCGCTGTTGATCGGCTCGGCGAAGACCAACATCGGCCACCTCGAAGCCGCCGCGGGCATCGCGGGCGTCATCAAGGTCATCCTCGCGCTGGAACACGAGGCGCTGCCCAAGCACCTCCACTTCGAGAACCCCTCACCCCACATTCCCTGGGACCGACTCGCGGTGGAGGTCGTCACCCAGACCCGACCGTGGGAACGCAGCGATCGCCCTCGGATCGCGGGAGTCAGCTCCTTCGGGTTCGCCGGGACCAACGCGCACGTCATCGTCGAAGAGGCTCCAGTGGCGCCCCCGCCCGCCGCCGCGCCGAATCTGCCCGAGCAGCCCGCCGGGGCGGCGTTGCGCTGGGATGTGGTGCCACTGTCGGCGCGGACGCCTACTGCACTGCTGCAGGTCGCGGATCAGTACCGCAGTTGGCTGGACGCGCATCCGGAGGCCACGCTGACCGACCTCGCCTTCACCGCCGGCGCGGGCCGCGCCCACCTGGAGCACCGCGCCGCCCTGGTGGTCAACTCGAGAGAGTCCGCGGTGGAGCTTCTCGGTGCGCTGGCCGACGACCGCCCGGCGCCCGGACTGGTTCGCGGCGAAGCCCACGACGTCCCGAAGACCGCGTGGTTGTTCACCGGCCAGGGCAGCCAATACCCGGGCATGGCCCGAGAGCTGTTCGACACCGAGCCGGTGTTCGCCGAGACGGTGACCCGGTGTGCCGATGTGGTCGCCGATCTTCTCGAAAAGCCGCTGTTGGACGTCATTTTCGATGCCGACGGCGCCGACGGCGAAGCGACGCTCCGGCAAACCTGCTACGCACAGCCCGCTCTCTATGCGGTGGAGATGGGCCTTGCTCGCCTCTGGCAGTCGTGGGGCTTCGAACCGGATGTGGTGCTGGGCCACAGCGTGGGACAGTATTCGGCGGCATGTGTCGCGGGGGTGTTCAGCCTCGAGGACGGCGCGCTGCTGATGGCCGAACGCGGGCGGCTTTTCAGCAGTTTGCCTGCCGGCGGTCGCATGGTTGCGGTGTTCGCCGCCTCCGAGCGCGTCGAGAGTCTGACCGACGACTTCCCCACACTGTCGGTCGCTGCCTACAACGGCGCGAACACCGTGCTGTCCGGACCGGGTCCGGACCTGGAACAGGCAATCGCGTCGCTGATCGCCAGCGGCGTCCGGTGTGAGTGGCTGGACACCAGCCACGCATTCCATTCGGCGCTGCTGGACCCGATACTCGACGAGTTCGAGTCCTACGCGCAGCGGTTCACGTTCTCGCAACCGCAACGGACGCTGATCGACAACCGCACCGGCGAGACCCTCGGCCGGAGTGTGAAACTCGACGGCGCGTATTGGCGCCGGCACGCGCGCCAGCCCGTGGACTTCGCCAAAAGCGTTCGCACCCTGGCCAACTTGAACTGCAAGGTGCTGCTGGAGATCGGCCCACAACCGATCCTGACTGCCGCGGCACTGCGGGCATGGCCAGACTCGGTTCCCGTACCGCGGGCCATCGCGTCACTACGGCGGAAGACCGCCGACCACCGACAACTCGCCGAAGCCGTCGCCGACTCCTACGTGTTGGGGCATCTGCCCGAATTCGCCGCATTCCGACGGGAACAGGCACAAAAGCTCGATCTCCCCACCTATCCGTTCGAGCATCGCCAGTACTGGTTCTCCGACAACCGCGCAGCGGATGCACCCGATGTGCTGGGCCACACCGACGGACAACAGCGCGGTCGCGCATCCCGTACCGAGACCGTCCGGCTGCTCGAGGACGGGCAATTCGACGAGCTCGCCGCTCTCCTCGGCGACGGGAGCGACGACGATCGCACCCTGGATGTGCTCAGCAAGCTCGCAGCACAACACAATCGGCAACGCACAACCCAGTCGATCGCAGATGATCGGTACGAGTTCCGTTGGGAGCAGGCAAAAACGCCGACCTCCGGCGCCCAAGCCGGAGCCGGGTCCTCCTGGGTCGTCATCGGCGACGATCGCGATGCGGTGCAGCCGTTGATCGAGGTGCTGACTGCTGGTGGCCACCAGCATCAATACCTTGACTTACCGGTGTCCGACGGGGACGAGCAGGAGCTCGCCGATGCGTTGCGGACCGCCGCCGCGGCGGATCCGCAGCTACGCATCCTCAATGTCGCCGCACTCGAATCGCAATCAACGCCGTCGATGCGGTCACTGTTGAGAATGCAACACCGGATCCTGCTCGGGACCCGGCGTCTCCTGCGCGCCGCAGCCAGCGCCGAAGTTCGCGTCCCGATCTGGTTCGTCACCCGGGGCGCGCAGCGGGTCGCCGACGGCGACAGCGTTACCCCGGATCAAAGCTGTCTTTGGGGATTCGGGCGCGCCGCAGCGCTGGAGCTCCCCCAACTATGGGGTGGGCTGGCAGATTTGACCGAGGGAACCGCCGACGAATGGTCGGGCCTCATCACCTGGATCAGCGCATCGGCGGGGTCGGCACACCGGGAAGACCAGATCGCTCTGCGCGATCACGCAGTCTATGTTCCCCGGCTGGTGCGGCGGGCCGAACAGGTCAGCGGTGCGCCGCTGCAACTGCGTTCGGACGCAACCTACTTGGTGACCGGCGGGTTGGGCGCCATCGGACTGGAGATCGCCGGATACCTGGTCGCCAACGGCGCCCAACACGTTGCGCTGACCAGCCGCCGCGGGCCCAGCGAGGCGGCACAGCAGCACATCGACGCGCTCATCGAGCAGCATGGCTGCGATATCCGTATCTGCACCGCCGACGTCGCCGACCCGCACGATGTCGCACGCCTGCTGACCACGGTGGCCGCTGACATGCCACCGCTGGCCGGCATCATCCACGCAGCCGGCGAGATCGGCACCACCGCACTGAGCAGCCTCGAGGACGCCGAAGTCGATCGGGTGTTCGCCGGCAAGGTCTGGGGCGCCTGGAATTTGAGCGAGGCAGCCGCTGACCTGAATTTGGACTTCTTCCTCAGCATCTCCTCGATCGCCTCGATATGGGGCGGCTTCGGCCAGACCGCATACGGCGCGGCCAACGCCTTCCTCGACGGGCTGGCGTGGCGACTGCGGGAGCAGGGCATCGCGGGCACAAGTGTGAACTTCGGTCCCTGGTCGGCCGGCATGGCTGACGCGGATTCCCGTGCGCGTTTGGAACAGCGTGGCGTGCACACCTTGTCGCCCGCGGACGCTTTGGCAGGCCTTGCCGATGTCGCGGCGGCCTCCCGTGCGCACGGGGTTGTCGCTCGGATCGACTGGACCCGGTTCCTGCCGCTCTACCAGCAAGCTGGGCGGCGGGCTTTCCTGGCGGAGTTGGAAGGCGAGGTGCCGGCCCTGCTGACGGTCGCCCCCGCGGTGACGGCCTCGGGCAAGACCCCCTTGGTCGAGCGCCTGACCAACGCTCCGGTGCAGCAGCGCCGCAAACTCTTGATCGATTACCTGCGCAACACCGTCGCAGAGGTGACGCGCGTCGATGTTGCCGAAATTCGCGAGGACGCCGGGTTCTTCGATCTCGGCATGGACTCGTTGATGGCCGTCGAGTTACGGCGTCACCTCGAACAAGGCGTCGGCACCGAGATTCCGGTCACCCTGGCGATGGATCACCCGCGGGTGTCCGACGCGGCCGATTACCTGCTGGGCGAGGTTCTCGGGCTCGCCGAGCAGGCACCGGCCAAGACCGGTCCAGTCTTGGAAACGCGTACCGACGAGCCGATCGCGATCGTCGCGGTGTCGTGCCGCTTCCCCGGTGCCCCGGATCCGGAAGCTTTCTGGGAGGTGCTCTCCGGCGGTGTCGACGCGATCCGGGAAGTCCCCGAGGACCGCTTCGACATCGACGAATTCTATGACCCGGACCCAGACGCTCCCGGGAAGACCTACACGCGCTTCGGCGGATTCCTGGACGGCATAGACGGATTCGATCCCGAGTTCTTCGGTATCTCGCCACGGGAGGCGATCTGGATCGATCCGCAGCAGCGCCTGATGCTGGAAACCGTGTGGGAAGGTCTCGAGCGGGCCGGATACGCTCCGGCAACCCTGCGTGGCAGCCAAACCGGGATCTTCGTCGGTGTGGCGGCCAACGAGTATGCCCATCTGCTGTCGGCGGAATCGATAGACCGAATCGAGCCGTACTTCATCACCGGCAATGCGCTCAATGCCGTTTCCGGTCGGGTCGCCTTCGCTCTGGGTCTCGAGGGGCCGGCCGTGGCGGTCGACACCGCATGTAGCTCGGCGCTGGTCGCCGTCCATCAGGCCTGCCAGGCATTGCACTCCGGTGATTGTGATCTGGCACTGGCCGGCGGGGTTAACGTCCTACTCAGCCCGGTCACGGTGGTCGCCGCCTCCCGCGCCAGGATGCTTTCCCCCGTCGGGCGATGCAAGACCTTCGACGCCTCGGCGGACGGCTACGTACGCAGCGAAGGTTGCGGAATTCTCGTCCTCAAGAGGCTGAGCGACGCCGAACGCGACGGCGATCGGGTCTGTGCCGTCATCTCCGGCAGCGCAGTCAACCAGGATGGCGCATCCAGTGGGTTGACTGTGCCCAATGGTGGTGCGCAACAACGGCTCATCGGAACGGTGCTCTCCCGCGCGGGCCTTGCAGGCGGGGATGTCGACTACCTCGAGGCACACGGAACGGGCACCCCGCTGGGTGATCCGATCGAGGTCCAGGCGGCCGCGGCCGCGTATGGCGGTTCGCGTGACGCGGACCGGCCGTTGCTGATGGGGTCGGTGAAGACCAACGTCGGACACCTCGAGTCCGCTTCTGGGGCAGCAGGTCTGATCAAAGTCGTCTTGTCGCTGCAGAACGAGCTACTTCCCCAGAGTCTGCATTTCGACAACCCGTCGCCGCACATTCCGTGGGATGCGCTGCCGGTACGGGTAGTGGACAAGGCAGTCCCCTGGCAGGCCCACGACAGGCCCCGGCGCGCCGGGGTGAGTTCCTTCGGATTCACCGGTACGAACGCGCACGTGCTGATCGAGGAGGCGCCGCCACGGCCGGCGACGAACACACCGGAGAAACCCACCGACGGACCCGCCGACGGGACCGTCGACGACGAATCGGCGGCCATCGAGGACGTTGCGGACTCGGTGACCGTGACCCCAGACACCGCCACACAATCTCTCAATGTGCTGGCGCTGTCCGCGCGGACACCGGAGGCACTGGTGGCCTTGGCGCAACGCTATGACACCTGGCTGGGAACCCACCCGGATGTCGACCTCGCCGACGTGTGCCTCACCGCCGGGATCGGCCGGTCGCATTTCGAACACCGGGCGGCACTGGTGGTGGATTCGGTCGACGGCGCCCGCGAGGGCCTGACCGGGCTGGCCGCCAACGTGCTGCGGCCCGGTGTCGTGCGCGGCGAGCATACCCACCACCCGACAACGGCGTGGTTGTTCACCGGTCAGGGCAGCCAGTATCCAGGTATGGCTCGTGAACTCTTCGACACCGAGCCGGTTTTCGCCGAAACGGTGACTCGCTGTGCGGCGGCGGTGGATCACATTCTGCCGCGTCCGCTGCTGGACGTGCTGTTCGACAGCGACCGCCAGAGCGGCCGCCAGGCGGGTGAGACCCTGCGGCACACCTCATTCGCGCAGCCGGCGCTGTTCGCGGTCGAGATGGGCCTGGCCCGGCTGTGGCAGTCGTGGGGTATCGAGCCCGATGTGGTCCTCGGGCACAGCGTGGGCCAGTACGCGGCGGCCTGCGTGGCCGGAGTCTTCGGCCTGGAAGACGGTGCCCGGCTGATAGCCGAACGCGGCCGACTGTTCGGCAGCCTGCCCGAAGGCGGGCGAATGGTTGCGGTGTTCACCGACGCCAAACTCGTCGACGACGTCGTCGCCGAATTTCCATCGGTGTCAGTGGCGGCCTACAACGGACCCAACACCGTGGTCTCCGGTCCCGGCGAGGCAGTGGAACAGATCGCCGCCAGATTCGCCGATGACGGCATTCGCTGCACCTGGCTGGAGACCAGCCACGCCTTCCACTCAGAACTGCTGGATCCGGTGCTCGACGAATTCGAGTCGTGCGCAGCGCAGTTGGAGTTCGGCGTCCCGACGCTCCCGCTGGTCTGCAACCGCACGGGGGCGGTACTGGGGGCTCAGACCCCGCTCGACGCTCGCTATTGGCGGCGTCATTCCCGTCAGCCGGTGCAATTCGCCGAAAGTATCCGCACGGTAGCGGCGCTGGGATGTTCGGTTCTGATGGAGATCGGTCCGCAGCCGGCATTGACCGGCGCTGCGGTGCAGGTCTGGCCAGAACACCTGGCAGCGCCGCGAGCGATCGTATCGCTACGCAAAGGTGTGGGCGATCGACGTCAAGTCGCCGACGCGCTGGCGGCCGCCTACGTCGGCGGCCACCTACCCGATTTCCGCGCAATGCACCGCCAGTCTCAGCACCGGCTCGTACTGCCCACCTATCCATTCCAGCACCGCCGCTACTGGCCCAAGACCTCCAGCGTCGCCGGCTCCGAGATCAACAGCACCGGGGTTTCCGGAATCCTCGGCAGTGCCAAAGATCTCGCCTCCGGCGACACCGTCTACACCAGCAGGCTGTCGGTCAAATCGCAGCCATGGCTGTCCGACCACGTCATCTACGGAACGGTGGTCGTGCCGGGAGCAACCTACGCAGCGATGGCGTTGGCTGCGGTCGGTCCTCCCGCCCGGGTGCAGGACGTCTTTTTCTACGAGCCGATCATCCTGCCCGAGAAGCATTCTCGTGAGGTGCAGCTCACCCTGCATCCCTCGGAAGACTCAGCCGCTGGGGATCAGTGGAGCTTCCAGGTGCACAGCCGACCCTACGGTGATCGCGAGGCCGAATGGTCACTGAACGCCGACGGCACCGTCGTGAGCGGCGTCCCCGACGTCGCAGGCGTCGCAGACGACACCGACACCACCGACGGGTCGATGGCTGAGCCGGTCGAGGCCGTCGACCACGCGATTGAGCGCATGAACCGGATGCGTCCGCAGGAGCTGTTCGAAACCTTCGCCGATATGGAGCTGGCGTGGGGGCCGACCTGGTCTGGTTCCCTGAAGTCCCTATGGCTCGGCGAGGGCGAAGCCATCGGCGACATCGTCGTCGGCGAAGAACTCGCCGAACAGCTCGGTAGCGAGCCGATGCACCCGGTACTGATGGACCTGTGCACCGGGGTCGCTTTTCCGGCGTTCCCCGCGCTGCTGGCAGCCGAACAGGGTGTCAGCGACCTGTTCTTACCGTTGCGGTACGGGCAGGTGATGCTTCAGGAGTCGATGCCGCGGCGGTTCTATTGCCGTGCGAAGTGGCACACCAGCACTCTCGACAGTGAAACCCAGGTCTTCGATCTCGATTTCGTCGATCGAGAAGGCCGTCAGCTCGGCGGAATTCGCGAGTTCACGGTCAAACGTGCGCCCCGAGAGGCGTTGCTGCGCGGACTCGGCGGCGATGCCACCCGGCTGATCTACACCCTGGGCTGGCACGAAGTGGCATCGGCATCATCCAGCAGCGAGGATGGGCAGGACGCACGCGCCGACGGCACCTGGCTGATCGCCGGATTCGACGAGTTGGCCGCCAAGGTGCCCGGTTGCATCCCATTGGCGCGGAACAGCGAGCAGGACCTGGGAGCGCTACTGGCCGACGCTGCCGAACGCGGTCTGCCGTTCTCCGGCGTCGTCTGGCGCTGCGCCGGACCAAGCGCCGAGGAACGCGACGCCGGCTTCTCTGGAAGTGGTGTTTCTCGCATCGAGAGCGAGATTGCCAACCTGCTCAGCGCTGTGCACACCGCCCAGCGGTCGGACGTGAAACTTCCTGGTGGACTGTGGATTGTCACCGAGGGGGCCGTGGCGTGCGAATCCGGCGAGCCGGTCGACCCGGTGCAGGCCGCGTTGTGGGGCTTTGGCCGCACCACCATCAACGAGGAACCCGGGCTGCGCTGCAGGCTGGTCGATTGCGACGCTTCCCAGGAGTCGGTGCACCTACTGGCCAATCTGCTGGCCACGCCGGTCGACGAACCTGAAGTTGCACTGCGCCAAGGGAAGTTGCTGGCTTCCCGGCTGCTGCCGTGGGCGCGTAGCGGTCATCTCACGGTGCCACGCTCTGATGACTACGTTCTGGCGCCCACCGAACGCGGCGCGATCGACAACCTGCGTTTGACCGAGGCGGTCGTGCCGGCGCCGGCAGATGGCTACGTGCAGGTCCGCGTGGAGGCCGCCGGGCTCAACTTCCGCGACGTGCTCAATGTTCTCGGTCTCTACCCCGGCGACCCCGGTCCGATCGGCGGCGACTTCGCCGGCATCGTCACCCAATTGGGCAGCGACGTCACCGGGCTGGAGGTCGGCGAGCGCGTGTACGGCTTCATGCAGGGAGCTTTCGCCAGCCGATTCAATGTGCCGGTCCAATTGGTCGCACCGGTTCCCGCCGGGCTGAGCCCGATAGCCGCCGCCACCATTCCCGCTGCCGCGCTCACCGCTCGCCTCGCGTTCGACTGGGCACAGTTGAAGCCCGGTGACCGCGTGCTGATTCACGCCGCCAGCGGCGGCGTGGGACTGGCCGCGATCCAGATGGCATTGCAGCACGGTGCGACCGTCTTCGCCACGGCCAGCACATACAAGCGTGCGACGTTGCGGAAGATGGGCGTCAAATACGTCTACGACTCTCGCACTACGGATTTCGCCGACCAGATCCTTGCCGATACCGACGGCGCCGGTGTTGACGTCGTGCTCAACAGCCTGACCAACGAAGGCTTCCTGGAAGCGACCGTGCGCGCCACCGCCCAGAACGGTCGTTTCGCCGAGATCGCCAAGCGCGACATCTGGACGCATGAGCAGATGGCGGCCGCACGGCCCGACATCGCCTACGAAATCGTTGCACTAGACGTCACCACCTTGGAGAACCCCGAGCACATCAAGCGCTTGCTCACCGAGGTGTCCGACGGGATGGCCAGTGGCGAATGGAAACCGCTGCACGCCGAGATCTATCCGATTACCGAGGCCAGGGCCGCGTTCCGCCGCATGCAGCAGGCGCGTCACATCGGCAAGATCGTGCTGCAGATACCGAGCCCGCTGCAGCTTCGGCCAGATCGGAGTTATCTGATCACCGGTGGACTGGGTGCGGTCGGCCTGCACACCGCGTCGTATCTGGCCCAGCTCGGGGCCGGCACCCTCGTGCTGACCAGCCGGCGTGCGCCCGATGCAGATACCCAACGAGAAATCGAGGAGATCACCGAGCGCCACAAGTGCCGCATATACACCTTCGCCGCCGATGTCGGCGATGAGTCCGAGGTTGCCAGGCTGCTGGATCGGATTCGCACGGAGTTGCCGCCGCTGGCCGGGGTCGCTCATCTGGCCGGTGTGCTCGACGACGCGTTGCTGTCGCAGCAGAGCCTGGAACGATTCCGCACGACGTTGGCCCCCAAGGCTTTCGGCGCCTGCCACTTGAATGAGTTGACGAAGAAGGACGATCTGGACTTCTTCATCGTTTCCTCCTCGGTGTCCAGCCTGTTCGGTTCACCGGGACAGGCCAACTACGCGACGGCCAACGCCCTGTTGGACGGCCTCGTCGCGCAGCGGAGGGCCCAGGGCCTGCCGGCCACCGGCGTGAACTTCGGCCCTTGGGCACAGGGCGGCATGGCCTCCTCGGAGGCCGCGCGCGCCAACATCGCCGCCCAAGGCTTGGTTCCGCTGGAACCCTCGGAAGCCCTCGCCGCGCTTTCGGAGGTCGTGGCCAACGGAACCAGCCAGGCAACCGTCATCAAGGCCAACTGGCAGCGTGCGGCCAAAGTGCTGGGCAGTTCGCGTCCACCGATGCTCGACCTGGTGTTGCCCAGTGCGGCAGGAGAGGCCACCGGCGACTCTGAGTTGCTTCGCAAGCTTCACGAAACGCCCGTGGCGCAGCGCTCCGGTTTCGTGACCGAGTTCCTCCAGCGAGAGGTACAGAACTTCCTGCGGCTCGCCCAACCGCCCGCCGCGACCAGCCGGTTCTTGGACCTGGGTACGGATTCGCTGATGGCGATCGAACTCCGCAACCGGTTGCACAGTCAGTTCGGCGGTGCCTTCACGATCAACGCGACCGCGGTATTCGACTATCCGACCATCGGGGGGCTGGCCGAATACCTCGTCGCGCAGCTGCCGGATGCCGAAACGATTGACTCGCCGGATGCGCCGGACTCGCCGGATGCGCCGTCTGGGGAAGCATCCACCGACGGGGCGAACGAATCGGAAGGCTAAGCGAAAACGCCCATGTCCGGTACCGACAGTTCTTCGCGAACCAAACTGAATCCTGGAGTTGCACTGGCGGTCTCGGTGGCGACCGTGGTGATCGCATCGGGAATCGGCGGCTTGGCGTCGACCAGTTCGGCCGAGGACTACGCAGGCCTGCAACAACCGTCCTGGGCACCACCGTCCTGGGTGTTCGGCCCAGTCTGGACGCTGCTCTACGCGATGATGGCTCTCGCCGCCTGGCTGGTGTGGCGCACCGGACCTTCACCGGAGTCGCGACGGGCATTGTCGCTCTACGCGATCCAACTCGTGCTCAACGCGGCTTGGACACCGCTGTTCTTCGGCCTGGGCTGGCGCGGGGTCGCGTTCGTCGAGATCTGCGCTCTGTTGCTCGTGCTCGTCGCCACCGTGGTGCTGTTCTGGCGGCGCACCGTGGTCGCGGGGTTGTTATTGGTGCCGTATGTGGCGTGGACGGCGTTCGCCCTGGGACTGAACTTTGCCGTCTGGCAACTGAACAATTGACAACGGCTATCCCGGGGTCGGCAAGGACGGGCGAATGACGAAGTCGGTGTTCATCACCGGGGCTGCGACGGGTATCGGCCGAGCGACCGCTCTGTTGTTCGCCGGCCGTGGCTACCGGGTGGGCGGATACGACATCGACGAGGCCGGGCTGCAACTGCTGGCGGCAGACATCGCCGCAGTCGGCGGCGTCGGAGTCGTCGGGCGTCTCGACGTCACCGACCTCTGCGGGGTTTCCCAGACGCTGTCCGACTTCGTCGCCACCGCCGGCGGTCACCTCGACGTACTGATCAACAACGCGGGCATCCTGGATACCGGGCCGTTCGAGGAGATCCCCGTCGCGCATCACCACCGGGCGATCGACGTCAACATCAAGGGCGTCGTCAACGGTTTGCACAGCGCATTTCCCTACCTCAAGGCGACGCCGGGTGCGGTGGCCGTCAACCTCGCGTCGGCCTCGGCCATCTACGGCCAGGCCGAGCTCGCCAACTACAGCGCTACCAAGTTCTACGTCAGGGCTATCACCGAGGCACTCGATCTCGAGTGGGGCAGCCACGACATCCGGGTCATCGACATGTGGCCGCTCTACGTGCACACGGCGATGACCCGTGGCGTCAAGACCGGCACCACCGAGTCGCTCGGTATCCGGCTGAGCGCCCACGACGTCGCCGAGGACATCCTGGCCGCGGTCGAACACACCCGGTTACCACGACTCCGGCAGGTGCACTACCCGGTCGGCAACCAGGCCAAGGTGCTGGCCCTGGGGTCCCGCTTCTCACCGGCGTGGTTGAGCCGGCTGATGAACAAACGGCTCGCCGGCCGATAGCGGGCGACGTCAGTCAACCTGACCCGAAGTGACCATCCTCACAAAAGGCGCAAACTCGCAGTTCAGGAGCTCGAAACCGCTCGAATCGACGGCCCGCCCAACCGCTGGGTCGGCCAGTCGAGGGAAATTGGCCACAGTCGCCTTGCGTTGAAGTTACCAGCCGGTATAGTAGCCCCTAGTTACTGGTGGGTAACTTCTCAGGAAGTACCCAACCAATGCGGCGTTCTCAACGAGGAGGAAACGTGAGCCATTACAAGAGCAATGTCCGTGACCAGGTGTTCAACCTGTTCGAGGTATTCGGCGTCGACAAGGTGCTCGGCACCGGCGACTATGCCGACTTCGATGTCGAGACCGCTACCGAGATGCTGTCGGAGATGGCGAAGCTGGCCGAGGGGCCGGTGGCAGCCTCGTTCGCCGAGGGCGACCGCAACCCGCCGGTGTTCGACCCCCAAACGCACTCCGTGAAACTCCCCGAGGCGTTCAAGAAGTCGGTGCAGGCCGTGATCGACGGCGGCTGGCACAAGCTGGGCATCGAGGAGGAGCTCGGTGGCACACCGATGCCCAGTGCTCTGGCCTGGGCTCTGCAGGAGCACATCCTCGGCTCGAACCCCGCCGTGTACATGTACGCCATGGGCGCCGGATTCGCCAACATCTTCTACCACCTCGGCACCGAGGAGCAGAAGAAGTGGGCCGTGCTGGCCGCAGAGCGCGGCTGGGGCTCCACGATGGTGCTTACCGAGCCGGATGCCGGTTCCGACGTGGGCGCCGGGCGCACCAAGGCCGTCGAGCAGCCCGACGGCACCTGGCACATCGACGGCGTGAAGCGCTTCATCACCTCGGCCGATTCCGACGATCTCTTCGAGAACATCATGCACCTGGTGCTGGCACGCCCGGAGGGCGCGGGCCCAGGCACCAAGGGTCTGTCGCTGTTCTTCGTACCCAAATTCCTGTTCGACCCCGAGACCGGCGAGCCCGGCGAGCGCAACGGTGTGTTCGTCACCAACGTCGAGCACAAGATGGGCCTGAAGATCTCCACCACCTGTGAGCTCTCACTGGGCCAACACGACGTTCCTGCCACCGGTTGGCTGGTCGGCGAGGTGCACGACGGAATTGCGCAGATGTTCGACGTCATCGAGCAGGCCCGGATGATGGTGGGCACCAAGGCGATCGCCACCCTGTCCACCGGCTACCTCAACGCGCTGGAGTACGCCAAGACCCGCGTGCAGGGTGCCGACCTGACCCAGATGACCGATAAGACCGCGCCGCGCGTGACGATCACCCACCACCCGGACGTCCGTCGCTCACTGATGACCCAGAAGGCCTACGCCGAGGGGCTGCGGGCGTTGTATCTGTTCACCGCGACCCATCAGGACTCGAAGGTGGCCAAGGAGCTGTACGGCATCGAGCCCGACCTGGCGGTGAAGGTCAACGACCTGCTGCTGCCGATCGTCAAGGGGGTCGGCTCCGAGCAGGCCTACGCCAAGCTCACCGAGAGCCTGCAGACTTACGGTGGATCCGGCTTCCTGCAGGACTACC
>JAGQTR010000084.1:2345-2717 GCA_020438915.1 Mycobacterium sp. | reverse complement strand
TCGACTCGCTCTACGAAGGCACCACGGCCATTCAGGCCCAGGACTTCTTCTTCCGCAAGATCGTCCGCGACAAGGGCGTCGCGTTGGGGCATGTCGCCGGCCTGATCGAGCAGTTCGTCAAGGCCGAGGCCGGCAACGGTCGACTGAAGGCCGAACGTGCGCTGCTGGCGACCGCGCTGGAGGACGTGCAGGGCATGGCCGCATCGTTGACCGGTTACCTGATGGCCTCGCAGGAGGATCCGGCCAGCATCTACAAGGTGGGCCTGGGTTCGGTGCGCTTCTTGATGAGCGTCGGCGACCTGGTGATCGGCTGGCTGCTGCAGAAGCAGGCGGCGGTAGCGATCGAGAAGCTCGACGCCGGCGCCGGCCAGA
>JAGQTR010000084.1:0-2292 GCA_020438915.1 Mycobacterium sp. | reverse complement strand
AATTTCCTGCCGCTGCTCACCAGCACCCGATCGATCGTGGACAACCTCGACAACGAGGTGATGGAGCTGGACGAAGCGGCGTTCTGATTCGTTGTTGGGAGCCTCGAGCGTGTGCCCCGCGCACGCCGAACGCGCTTATCGCGTACATAGCCCACACGCTCGACCGTGAGAAAAACGGCTAGGAGTCGTAGGCGCGCATGAGTGCGCGGGTGCGCGCCCGCCCCTCGGGAGACGGGTCGAATGGTGCTGCGACGAACTCGTCGACCCCGGCAGCGGCCAATTCATCCAGCTTTTCCGACACCGTCGCCTCGTCACCGATGATCGCTGCATCCTCGGGCCCGGCGAAGCCCTCACGGTCCAGCATCGCGCGGTAGGACGGCAGCGTCCCGTACATCGCGAACTGCTCGGCGGCGTGGCGACGGGCCGCATCGACGTCGTCGGTGACGCTCACCGGCAGCGCCGCCACCACCCGCACCGCACCCTCGCCGCGGCCCGCATCGGCGGCAGCCTGTCGCAGCGTCGGGCTTACGTGACCGCCGAGGGTGGCCGGGCCCGTCATCCAGGTACACGTGCCCGAGGTCCGGCGGCCCGCCAGCCGCAGCATCTGGGGTCCCAGTGCCGCGATATACACCTCAGGTCGAGGGGCGCCCGGGATCATCAACGCGCCGCGGGTGGTGACGGTCTCCCCCACGGCGTCGGCCGGTTCCCCAGCCAGCAGCGGAAGCAGCCCGTCGAGGTATTCGTTGAGCCTGCGCACCGGCCTGTCCCACGGGATGCCCCACATCCCTTCGGTGACCGCCGCGTGGGTCATGCCGAGCCCGAGCAGGAAACGGCCACTGGAAGCCAGGCTGACGGTGAGCGCGCGCTGCGCCATCTGCATCGGGTGCTGGTTCTGGATCGGGACGACACCGCTGGCCACCTCGATGGTGTCGACCTCCCGCAGGGCAACCGCCAACACGGTGAGAAGGTCGGGCTCATAGGGCAGTTGACTCATCCACACCCGGCCGAAACCCTCGTCGCGCAACTGGGTCAAGTTGGCGATCGTCGCGTCGATCGGTGAACCTTGCAGGGCCGGGACGGAACCACTGAGTTGTCCGAACATGCTGATCTTCATGGGTGAAATCTAACCCCGAAAGCTAAGAGCCCCGTGTTGCCGTCGGGTCGGGGGGTCAGACGGCAACACGGAGCTATCCCATGTATCGATCGCCCACCGGCGGGCGTTACAGCCGGGCCGATAATTTTTTACTCAGGCTTCCAGAATGGCCGTCACACCCTGCCCACCTGCGGCGCAAACCGAGATCAGGCCGCGCACCGGGCCGGTATCGCCGTCGCGCTCGGCCTTTTTCTCGGCCAACTGCTTGGCCAGCTGGGCGATGATGCGGCCACCGGTCGCCGCGAACGGATGCCCGGCAGCGAGCGACGACCCGTTGACGTTGAGCTTGGACCGATCGATGGAGCCGAGCGCGCCGTCCAGACCGAGGCGCTGCGTGCAGTACTCGTCGGATTCCCAGGCCGACAACGTGGCCAGCACCACCGACGCGAACGCCTCGTGGATCTCGTAATAGTCGAAATCCTGCAACGTCAGGCCGTTGCGGGCCAGTAGCCGCGGCACCGCGTACGTCGGGGCCATCAGCAGCCCGTCGCGACCGTTGACATAGTCCACTGCCGCGGTCTCACCGTCGACGAGGTACGCCAGCACCGGGATGGAATGTTCGGCGGCCC
This sequence comes from Mycobacterium sp., assembly GCA_020438915.1. Classification (GTDB taxonomy): domain Bacteria; phylum Actinomycetota; class Actinomycetes; order Mycobacteriales; family Mycobacteriaceae; genus Mycobacterium. Next base: position 570 of record JAGQTR010000084.1, on the reverse strand, counting down.
ACTCTTGTGAGGACAGCAGCGCCACCGACGCCCCGTCGGTCAGGGGGGTCGAGTTACCGGCCGTCATCGTCGCATCGCCGTCGCGCACTCCGAAGACCGGCTTGAGCTTGGCCAATTTCTCCGGCGAGGAATCTGCGCGCAGGTTGTTGTCCCGGTAGAGCCCGAGAAACGGGGTCACCAGATCATCGAAGAAGCCCCGATCGTAGGCAGCGGCCATGTTGCGGTGACTGGCCGCGGCCAGTTCGTCCTGATCGACGCGCTTGACACCCATCTCCTTGGCCGTGACCGCGGCGTGCTCGCCCATCGACATACCGGTGCGGGGCTCGCTGTTGACCGGGATCTCCACCCCCACGGCGGCGGGCAGTTTGCCCACCAGCTTGAGCCGGTCGACGTTGGATTTGGCGCGCCGCAGCCCCAGCAGGGTCCGGCGCAGGTCGTCGCCGAAGGCGATGGGCGCATCCGAGGCGGTGTCCACGCCACCGGCTGCGGCCACCTCGTAGCGGCCCAGGGCGATTCCGTCGGCTGCGGCGATGGCCGACTGCAACCCGGTGCCACAGGCCTGCTGCAGGT
>JAGQTR010000083.1 GCA_020438915.1 Mycobacterium sp. | reverse complement strand
GTGACCTCGACCAACGGCGATCAGATCTCCACCGAAGTCGTCGAGTGGAAACTGCGGCCTGGAGTCGTCAGCACGATGAACGCCCAGGCGCGCTACACCGATCCCAGCGCCCGGTCATTCACCGGCGCAGCGATCTGGCTGGGGGTGGGTTCGTTCCTGGTCGCAGGCATCATCGGCGCGCTCGCCTACGCGAATCGGGACCGTTCCGCACGCGTCGGTGAACCCCAGGACCAGCCACTGTAGCCAGACCGGGGACCGATTCCCGGGGTCGTGCACCTGACCTTGTTACAACTTCGGTTACAGGCTCTACTCTGAAGGCACGTGAGGGCAGCGTGGGACCGACTGGGACAAGCACAGAAAGGGGTGCTCGCTGAGCGTGGATGCAGCGGCACCGTCGGCCGTCGAGCTGGCCGCGGCCGTCACCGAACAGCTGCGCGATTATCTTCGTGATCGCCGCCGCGACGCCGCATACATCGGTGCCGATTACGCGGTACTGACTACGGCGGTCGAGGAATTCGTCCTTCGGGGCGGCAAACGACTTCGTCCGGCGTTCGCCTACTGGGGCTGGCGCGCGGTGGCCGGCACCGAGCCGAGCCCTGCGATGCTCAGACTTTTTTCGGCACTGGAATTGCTCCACGCATGCGCGCTCGTACACGACGACGTCATCGACGCCTCTGCCACCCGGCGTGGGCTGCCCACGGTGCACCGGATATTCGCCGAACGCCACCGCAGCAACAGCTGGCGCGGGTCATCGGAGCAGTTCGGCCTCTCCGCGGCGATCCTGTTGGGCGATCTGGCGCTGGTCTGGGCCGACGACATCGTCGCTACCGCCGAGATCGACTCCGACGCTCGCCGGCGCGTGCAGCGGGTGTGGGCAGCGATCCGCACCGAGGTGCTCGGCGGTCAATTCCTCGACATCCTCACCGAGTCCAGCGGCGGCGAGACGGTCGCAGCTGCGCTGACGGTCAACATCTACAAAACGGCTTCGTACACCATTTCGCGGCCGTTGCAGCTCGGCGCCGCCGCCGCCGCCGACTGCCCGGAGGTGCTGGAAGCCTTTCACGAACTCGGCACCAGCCTGGGGGTCGCCTTCCAGCTGCGTGACGATGTCCTCGGACTTTTCGGCGACCCGGCAGTTACCGGCAAGCCTGCCGGTGACGACCTTCGCTCCGGCAAGCGAACCGTCCTGCTGGCCGAGGCCGTGGAGCTCGCCGACAAGCACGATCCGGAAGCAGCCAAGCTGCTGCGCGCAGCAATCGGCACCGAGCTGACCGACTCGCAGGTCAAGGAGGTTTGCCTGGTGATCGAGTCGGTGGGGGCACTGGCAGCCGTCGAAGGCAGGATCGACAAATTGTCCCGCCGTGCGCTGGATATCCTCGACACCGCACCCATCGACGACCGGGCCAAAGCGGGGATCGCCGAACTCGCAAGGTTGGCCGCGAACCGGACCGCCTAGCAGCATGACGACGCCCGCACCGGCCCAGACCCCGAGAAACGGTCTGCCAAAGCATTTTTCGCGATGCATCCTGCCGCAATTGGGTCGGCTGAAGGAGTTCACGCTAGCACCGGAGGCACGACCCGCGCTGGTTGGCGCGCTCGGTGCCGTCCTGATCACCGTCGGCGCACTCGGCGCGGGTAGCACCCAACTGCACGACTCATTGCTGGAATCGATTCACCTGTCCTGGCTACGGTTCGGGCACGGGCTGGTGCTGTCCTCGGTGCTGTTGTGGGGCGGCGTGGCGCTGATGCTGATGGCCTGGCTGTGGCTGGGCCGTCGGGTCGTCGACCGCACCGCCAGCGAATACACGATGGTGGCCACCACCGGGTTCTGGCTGGCTCCGCTGCTGCTGAGCGTTCCGGTTTTCAGCCGCGACACCTACTCCTATCTTGCCCAGGGCGCCCTGCTGCGCGACGGATTCGATCCCTATGTCGTCGGGCCGATCGACAATCCGAACTCGTTGCTGGACAACGTCAGTCCGATCTGGACGACAACGACAGCACCGTACGGCCCGGCGTTCATTCTGGTGGCGAAGTTCGTCACCATGCTGGTCGGCAACGATGTCGTCGCCGGGACGATGCTGCTTCGGTTGTGCATGCTTCCCGGTCTGGCGCTACTGATCTGGGCCGCACCGAGGGTAGCCCGCCACGTCGGCGCGAACGGAGCGGCCGCGCTGTGGATCTGCGTGCTGAACCCGCTGGTGATCATCCACCTGATGGGCGGCGTGCACAACGAGATGCTCATGGTCGGGTTGATGATGGCGGGCATCGCACTGTCGTTTCGCGGCCACCACATGTCAGGCGTCGCACTGATTGCGGTGGGCGTGGCAGTGAAAGCGACCGCAGGGCTGGCACTTCCATTCATGGTGTGGGTGTGGACGCGCGGCCTCCGAGATCGGCGCGGCTACCCCCCGGCCAAGGCCTTCGCGGTGGCCACAGCCGCATCACTATTGATCTTCGTGGCGGTATTCGCGGTCATGTCGCTGGTGGCGGGAGTCGGCCTGGGCTGGCTCACCGCGCTCGCCGGATCGGTGAAGATCATCAACTGGCTGACGGTGCCTACCGCGACGGCGAACCTGATCAACGCAGTGGTCGGTCTTTTCGCGCCGGTGAACTTCTATGCGGTACTGGAGACCACCCGCATCATCGGAATCGCGACCATCGCGATCTCAGCTCCGGTGCTGTGGTGGCGGTTCCGTCGTACCGATCGCGACGCCTTGATGGGTATCGCGCTGCTGATGGGCGTGGTGGTGCTGTTCGTGCCCGCTGCGCTGCCGTGGTATTACACCTGGCCGTTGGCGGTCATCGCGGCACTGGCGCAGTCGCGGCGGGCGATCGCGCTGATCGCCGGTCTATCGACGTGGATCATGGTGATCTGGAACCCCGACGGTGCGCACGGGATGTACTCGTGGGTGCGGGTGCTCATGGCTCTGGCGTGTGCCGCTGGGGCGTGGTATTGGATCGCCAAAGCCGAGCAGGCGGCCGAAGCCATTGCTGCGAAGGTCAATAAGCCATCGCCTGGGCACGACGAACCACCTCGCGCGCCTGATGAGAGTGCAGCGCGTCGACCGGGCGCGCGTTAGGGCACGGCTCGTTCGAGCCGTCCCGGGTAATCGTGAGCGACGGGTCGGGGGTGAAGAGCCACCGGACGATTTCGGTTTCGCCGTACCCCCCGTCGTGCAGTACGACCAGCAGCCCGGACAGGCTCTTGACAACCTGTCCGGTATCCCCGAAGAACGCCTGGGGTACCACGACAGCTCCCCCGCGACGGACAGCGACCAGGTGTCGATCTCGTAGCTGCTGATGCACTTTGGTAATGGGAATGCCGAGCAGACCTGCCACCGTGGGCAAGTCATATACGGCCTCGTCGGGATCGAGCACGTCATCGGCAGTCGGAATGCTGCTCACCACACAGAGTCTAGGTCCACCCGGCGTCCATCCGGCGCCCGGATGGCCATAGCGACGTCGGCTCGTAACATGTGTTCGATGCAGACCTACCAGCACTCCGACCCGCTCGCCGGGGCCGTGCTGGAAGCCCGGTACCGAGTAGACCGGTTGATCGCCACCGGCGGGATGTCGGCGGTGTACCGCGGACTCGATCTGCGTTTGGACCGTCCGGTGGCGCTGAAGGTGATGGATGCACGCTACTCCGGTGACGAGCACTTTCTGATCCGCTTTCAGCGCGAGGCGCGCGCGGTGGCACGCTTGAAAGATCCCGGGCTGGTGGCGGTTTACGACCAGGGAATCGATGGTCGGCATGTCTTCCTGGTGATGGAACTGATCGAGGGCGGCACGCTGCGGGAGTTGCTGCGCGAGCGCGGCCCGATGCCGCCACATGCTGTTGCCGCCGTGCTGCGACCCGTGCTGGGCGGTCTAGCCGTGGCCCACCACGCCGGTCTGGTACATCGGGATATCAAGCCCGAGAACATCCTGATCAGTGATGACGGCGAGGTCAAGATCGCTGACTTCGGGCTGGTCCGCGCGGTCGCCGACGCCAAGATCACGTCGACCAGCGTCATCCTGGGCACCGCGGCATATCTGGCACCCGAGCAGGTGAGCACCGGCGACACCGACGCGCGTGGCGACGTGTACTCCGTCGGCGTGCTGGTCTACGAGCTACTGACCGGCGCCACGCCCTTCACCGGCGATACCACGCTGGCCGTGGCCTACCAGCGGCTGGAAAACGACGTCACCCCGCCCAGCACGGTAATCGGCGGTGTACCAAGACAATTCGATGAACTGGTGCGACGGGCCACCGCACGCCAACCGGCCCAGCGTTTCACCGACGCCGCCGAGATGCTCGAGCAGCTCGACGCCATCGTCAACGAACTCCACCTTCCCCACTTCCGGGTACCCTCCCCGGGGAACTCGGCAGTGCACAACTCCGCGCTCACGCCGACGGGTCCGCCGGTGAGTCGACAGACCAAAGCGTTCGCCCGTGCCGAGCTCACGCCGCCGACACCGCACGACGGCAACGACGACCAGGACAGCGGTTACCACGACAGGGACTACTACCAGCCGCCCGCGCGACGATTCGCCGGAATCGAACTCACAGAGTTCTACTGGGCACGCCAGCGAGCCAAGCGGGTGCTGTTCTTCTGGGTCGTCAGCGTGCTCACCCTGGCCGGATTGGCCGCCGCCGGGGCGTGGACTCTCGGCAGCAACTTGACCGCGCTGCTCTGACCACCGGGCTGTCGGTGTGTGCGATCAGTCGCGCAGCATTTCGGCAACCAGGAAAGCCAACTCCAGCGACTGCTGAGTATTCAGCCTTGGGTCGCAGGCAGTCTCATAACGGCCACCCAGGTCGTGATCCGAAATATCTTGCGCCCCGCCGAGACACTCGGTGACGTTCTCACCGGTGATCTCGACATGGATACCGCCGGGATGGGTGCCCAAGCCGTGATGCACCTCGAAGAACCCCTGCACTTCGTCGACGATGCGGTCGAAGTGGCGGGTCTTATAACCCGTTGAGGATTCATGGGTGTTGCCGTGCATCGGATCACACTGCCAGATCACCTGATGCCCGGAGGCCTGCACCTTTTCGATGATTGGCGGAAGCATGTCGCGCACCTTGCCGTTGCCCATCCGGCTGACCAACGTGAGGCGCCCCGGCACGTTGTGCGGATCCAGGCGCTCCACATACTCCACGGCCAACTCCGGCGATGTCGTTGGGCCGATTTTCACGCCGATCGGGTTGGCGATCACCTCGGCGAACGCGATGTGGGCACCGTCGAGCTGACGGGTTCGCTCACCGATCCACACGTAGTGTGCCGAGAGGTCGTAGAGCTTCGGACTGGCCCCTTCGGCGGCAGGGTCGCCGTTGTCCAAGCGCAACATGGCCCGTTCGTAGTCGAGCACCAGCGCCTCATGGCTGGCATAGATCTCGGCGGTGTCGAGGTTGCGGTCGTTGACCCCGCAGGCGCTCATGAAGCGCAGTCCGCGATCGATCTCGCTGGCCAGCGCCTCATACCGGGCTCCGGCCGGCGAAGTGCGAACGAATTCCCGATTCCAGGCGTGCACCTGGTGCAGCGATGCCAGGCCCGACGACGTCAGGGCACGCACCAGATTCATCGTGGCGCTGGCGTTGGCATAGGCACGCACCAGTCGTGACGCATCGTGTTCACGCACGGCGGCATCGGGGGCGAACCCGTTGATCATGTCGCCTCGGTAGGACCTCAGGCCCAGGGCATCGATGTCGGCCGAACGTGGCTTGGCGTATTGCCCGGCGATCCGGGCCACCTTCACCACCGGCATGCTGGCGCCATAGGTGAGAACCACCGCCATCTGCAGTAAGGCGCGGATGTTGGCGCGGATGTGCGGTTCGGTGTTGTCGACGAATGTCTCGGCGCAGTCTCCGCCCTGCAGCAGAAAAGCTTCACCGCGCGCGACGTCGGCCAGCTGCGATTTGAGCCGCTCGATCTCCGACGGCACGGTGACCGGCGGAACGCTCTCCAACACCGTCCGCATCGCCTTGGCCTGGTCCGCGGGCCAGCTTGGTTGCTGCAGAGCGGGCCGGGCGAGCGCCGCATCCAACCGTTGCCGCAGCTCCTCGGGCAGCGGCGGCAGATCCGGCAGCTGGTCGATGGGTACATCGACGGTCCAATTCACCCGTCCATGGTAACGGGCTCGAACACGTTGTTTTCACCCGCGCAGCGGGCCTGCCCATCCCTCAGCGATGAGCCATGATGCGGAATCGGTGCAGGTTGTGCTTGGCGTCGACGAGGGCGTCGTGGGCATCACGGGGCCGCGGTGGCATCCGGGGGCACCCGCGATCCTCCCAGAACTGCCGTAATTCGCGTGTGAATCGGGGTATCGCCGGCGGCAGATCGGTCATGGGACCCCACAGCTGGCAGAGGACTACATGGTCGTAGGCACCTACCCACGCCCACAGCTCGATCGGCTCGTCACCGTCGATTCCGAAGAAATCTTCGAGCTCGGCGCGAATCTGTCTGCGTGAGCGCCAGAGCGGCGAAGCCGGTGAGGGCAGTTTGGGCAGCACATTCTGTCGCACCCATCGCCCGGCTCGCTCGGGATCGAATTCTGTTGAAATCGCGTAATATTCGCGGCCATCTTCGGCGACCACACCGATGGAGATCAAATCAATCGTGAGGCCGTCGTCGATGAACTCGGTGTCATAGAAGTACCGCACGACTTATTCGACTTCCTCACCTGGCGGGGTTGAAGCAGCCGTGAACTCGGGTACTCCCCCCTCGACCGCCAGTGTCACCATCGTCACCCCGGAGACCATGACCAGGATCACACCGATCGCCAGGAGGTGGATGTGCCGGTCACGGAAAAGGTGAGGATGAATACGACCAGGCAACACAGTAGGGCTAGCGCGTGAGTGCGGTATCACCGAGCCCACGTCGAGGTCCAGGGTTGGGCGCACCGGAGAAAACTTACGCCGTCCTGAACGCGTCCGCGGACGGATATCCGTCCGCGCACCGGTGGGCGATAGTCTGATGTGCGACATGAGTACTTGGCGGTCGCCCGGCGGGGCTGTTTGGGGGCTGAAGCTCGCTTGGCGGCTTTTCCAACTGCTGGCCGCAGCGGCATTGGCGTGGGCGGCCTGGCGACTTCTCGGGCATACGCCCTACCGGATCGATGTAGATGTGTACCGCATGGGCGGACGGGCCTGGCTCGATGGTCTGCCGCTCTACGCCGACGGTGCGATTTTCCAGACCCAAGGCGGCCTGGACCTGCCCTTTACCTATCCGCCGCTGGCCGCCGTCCTGTTCTCCCCGTTCGCGCTGCTGTCGCTGAGCGGCGCGAGCGTGGCCATTACCTTGACCACCCTGATCTTGCTGGTGGCCTCGACGGTCATCGTGCTCACTCGATTGGACGTGTGGCCCGTCACTCGGGTCACCGGTGAGCCGGCATGGGCCCGGCGGTGTTGGCTGGCCGCCGCAATCGTCGCACCCGCGGCCATGTTTCTCGAGCCGATCCGGTCGAATTTCGACTTCGGCCAGATCAATGTCGTGCTGATGACCCTGGTCATCGCCGATTGTGTGCCCCGCAGGACGCCCTGGCCGCGGGGCCTGCTCCTCGGTGTCGCGATCGCACTCAAGCTAACTCCCGCGGTCTTCCTGCTGTACTTCCTGTTGAAGCGAGACACCCGTGCGCTGGTGGTGGCTGCCGCCTCGGCCGCCGTGGCGACACTGGCCGGTTTCGCATTCGCATGGCGAGACTCCTGGGTCTACTGGACCGAGACGATCGGTAACACCGACCGCATCGGTACCGCGACGCTTAACACGAACCAGAACATCGCCGGCGCGCTGGCCCGACTTGGCCTCGGTGAAGGTGAGCGGTTCATCCTGTGGACGCTCGCGTGCTTCGCGGTGCTCGGCCTGACGATCTGGGCCAGTCGCCGCGCACTGCAGGTCGGCCAACCAGTACTGGCGTTGATCTGCGTGGCGATGTTCGGACTGGCGGTCTCGCCGGTGTCGTGGTCACATCACTGGGTCTGGGCGCTACCCACCGTGCTGGTGACGACAGTGCTCGCAATACGGCTGCCGAACGCCGCACTCGGAGCGGTTTCGGCCGCCGGGCTGGCGCTGATGGTGTGGTCCCCGATCACCTTGTTGCCCGAACACCGTGAAACCGCGGCGTCACTGTGGCGCCAACTGGTCGGCGGCTCGTATCTCTGGTGGGCACTCGCAGTGATCATCGCCATCGGCGCGGCAGCGGTCCGCAGTGTCGGCCGGGACACACCCTCGGTGGGCGCGGTGCCCGTCGTGCCGGTCGTCAAGGCCCCGGCGGGCCCGCCATAACGAATCCAGCCGGCTCAGCCGGCAGCTGCTTCAGGGAGCCGTGTCGGCGGTTTCACCGCTCCCTGCTCTTTTCCCTGTTTGATGTCGGCCGCGTAGAGATCGACGTACTCCTGACCTGACAGCTGCATCAACTCGTACATCACTTCGTCGATGACGGCGCGTTCGATGAAGCGATTGCCCGCCAGCCCCTCGAAACGGCTGAAGTCCATCGGCTTGCCGAACTTGACCTGCACCCGGCCGAAGCGCCACATCTTGCTACCCGGGGGGTTCACGCTGTCGGTTCCGATCATCGCCACCGGAATCACCGGAACCTGTGTCTGAAGCGCCAGCCGCGCAAGCCCGGTCTTGCCCTTATAGAGCCGTCCGTCGGGCGACCGGGTGCCTTCGGGGTACATCCCGAGAAGTTTGCCTTCCCCGACGATCCGTTCTGCGGTGGTCAACGCGCTCTGGGCGCTGTCGGCATCGGAGCGATCGATCGGCACCTGACCGGCAACGGTGTAGAACCAGCGGGTGAACCACCCCTTGATGCCGGTGCCGGTGAAGTACTCGGCTTTCGCCAGGAAGGTGATCCGCCGGCTGACCACCAACGGTAGATAGAAGCTGTCCGCCACCGCGAGGTGGTTACTGGCCAGAATCACTGCTCCGGACGACGGAACATTTTCCAGCCCTTCAACTTTGGGACGCCCGAGTAGACTCAGCACCGGCCCCATGAAGATGAACTTGAACAGCCAGTACCACATAGACCCTCCGCATCACCTGACCGCGGTGCGGTCAGGTTGGCCGACCGCCGGCACGGCGTCTCCGGACAACCTTACCTACGGTGGGTGCACGCGACCATAGATGCGCCCGACTCCACTCACTCGGCAGAATCGTTGATGACGACCGTGATGTGCTGATAGTGCCCCGGTTCCGGCGGTTCGGTTGACCCCGCCGACGTGCTGTCGCCCGCGGGTTCGGTGGGAGGGTCCGGCCGTGGCTTGCCGACGCTGTCGATGTTGTCCAGCATCGACCTGGCCAGAGTCAGCAGCGCGACGCTGTGCTCGGCGACCATATTGAGCAATGGGTGTTGCTCACCGGAGACCAGTGCGGCGAGTGCGCACACCGGGCACCACACCTGCTCGCATTTGCCGGGACCGGCGGCCTGCATTCCGGCCACCAGCAGCCGTACCGCGGGGTCGAGTCGGTCGAGAATCGACTCGGCGATTTGTCGGAGTTCGGGGATGTCCGCATGGCGCCGCCCGCCGGCTTCGGCGCCGGTGTGGAACTCACTCAAGTCGGCCACACCTCCGGGTTCGGTCGAAATCGAACGGTCAACTCGGTGCCGCGAAGTGCAGCATCGACGACGAAGCATCGCCGCAGCACCGATGCCAGCCGAACACGGCGTCGCATTCCGCCGACACCGATGATCAAGTCGTCGTCGACCCTACCTAATGACAGCGCCGTGGAGTCGACCTGTGGCAACACCACCCGCAACCGATAGACGGCGTCCAACCCGCTGCCGGACTCCCGGTCGACGATGGGCCGTAGCGGGCCCGGAGGTGGCGAACCGTCCCGTTTGCGCGCACCATCGAGCAGCTCAGCAAGGGCCTTGGCGCCGATCGGTTCGCCCGCCAGGTGCGGCACCATGACCAGCTGAACATCTCCGATGACGCTGTCGAGCTGGCCCAGCACCGTCCGCTGCTCGCCGATGCGTTCGGAATACCAGTCGAAAGCCGGGTGCTCGGGCAGGTTGCTGTATTCGAACGAATCATCCTCAACCAGAATCTGGTTGACGATGAGCTCGGCCACCTGCACGCCCATCAACGCCAGCGAGCCAAGGGTGCGAACGGACTCGGCGGCGACCACCCGCTCGGCGGTCATCACCAGGTGGGCCGTGACCCGGGATCCGTCGGTCAGCAACGTACCCAGCGATTCGGTGGCCGCACCGATTCGCTCCAGCAGGGCGACCACCGCCGTGGAGCGTGCGTCCTCGCCACTGGAAAGCCGGCGGTGCCTGGGCCAGGCGCGCTCGAGGTACAGCCCGAACGTCGCCGGCAGTGTGAGCATCCGCATCGCATCGGCAGTCGACGCACAGTCGACGACGACAAGGTCCCACTTTCCCGAGTCGGCCAGCTCGCCGACCTCATGCAGACCAAGCACCTCTTGAACCCCGGGTAACGCCGAAAGCTCCTCGGGTGCAACTTCTCCGATATCTGATTCGGGAAACCTCGCCGAGATCAGACCGGCGATCTCTCGCCACCGGGCCGCCAGCAGCGCCAAGGTGTCCAGCGCGAGCGCATCGAGGAAACCGCCCTCCGACTTCACCGTTTCCAGCTCGGCCAGTATCCGGGTGGGCTCCCGTCGGCCCGTGGGAGTGACTGTTGTGCCCAGCACATCTCCGGTCGAGTGCGCTTGATCAGTGGACACGATCAAAACCCGCATCCCGGCGCGCGTAGCACGCACCGCCGTCGCGGTGGCCAGGGTTGACTTACCTACGCCGCCTTTGCCTACGAACAGGCTGATCCGGGTTCTCCCGGACGGCCGTCCGGCATCGGCGGCGTGCCTGCGCTCAATCAGCCTCGACTCGTTTCTTGAGGTCCTTCAGTGCGGTGTCGGTCAACCGACGCTCGGCCTTCCGCTTGAGCAAGCCGATCATCGGGATCATCAGGTCAACCGATAGTTCATAGGTGACCTCGGTGCCAGACCCCTTGGGTGCGAGTCGGTATGCGCCCTCGAGAGACTTCAGCAACGTGCTCGACACCAACGACCACGTCACCGACTTGCGGTCGGCGGGCCAGTCGTAGGACAGCACCATGCTGTCCTTGAGGACCGCGGCATCCAGAACCAGCCGAGCCACCTTCGGATAGCCGGCGCCATCGGTTTCGAGCACCTCGGCCTCTTGGTATTCCGCGACCCAGTCCGGGTAGGAGCCGATGTCGGCGATGACGTCCA
>JAGQTR010000082.1 GCA_020438915.1 Mycobacterium sp. | reverse complement strand
GCTACAACATCCCGGTGTGCTGGGCCATGCGGTCGGTGTTCGACACCCTCGACGGCGTGAACCTGATGACCGACGACATCAAAGTGATCCTGCCGCTCATGGAACGCCTGGACTCGCTCATGCCGCAGCTGACGGCGATGATGCCGGAGATGGTGCAGACCATGAAAAACATGCAGGCCCAGATGCTGAGCATGCATTCCACGCAGAAGGGTCTGCAGGATCAGATGGCGGCGATGCAGGAGAATTCGTCGGCGATGGGTGAGGCTTTCGATGCCTCGATGAACGACGATTCGTTCTACCTGCCTCCGGAGATCTTCGACAATGCCGACTTCCAACGCGGCCTCGAACAGTTCATATCACCGGACGGGCACTCGGTGCGATTCATCATCTCGCACGCGGGTGATCCGTTGAGCGCCGAGGGCATCGCGAAGATCGACAAGATCAAGACCGCGACCGAGGAGGCCATCAAGGGCACCCCGCTGGAGGGTTCCACGGTCTACCTCGGCGGTACCGCGGCGATGTTCAAGGACCTGTCGGAGGGCAATGCCTACGACCTGATGATCGCCGGAATCTCGGCGCTCTGTCTGATCTTCATCATCATGCTGATCATCACCCGAAGCGCGGTGGCGGCCGCCGTCATCGTCGGTACCGTGGTGCTGTCGCTGGGGGCTTCGTTCGGGCTTTCGGTGCTGATCTGGCAGCACATCATTGGCATCGAACTGCACTGGATGGTGCTGGCGATGTCGGTGATCATCCTGCTTGCCGTGGGCGCCGACTACAACCTGCTGTTGGTGTCCAGGATCAAGGAAGAAATCCACGCCGGGTTGGGCACCGGGATGATCCGGGCGATGGGCGGCAGCGGGTCGGTGGTGACCGCCGCCGGTCTGGTGTTCGCCTTCACGATGATGTCGTTTGTGGTCAGCGAATTGACGATCATGGCTCAGGTCGGCAGCACCATAGGCTTGGGTCTGTTGTTCGACACCCTGATCGTCCGGTCCTTCATGACGCCATCGATCGCGGCGTTGATGGGCAGATGGTTCTGGTGGCCGCAGCGAGTCCGTCCCCGGCCGGTTCCGCAGCCGTGGCCCACTCCGCCCGTCGTTCACGGGTCCGGCACGTCCTGACCCTTGGAGAGGACCGTGAGACCGTCCTGCACGATGAAGCCACGCGCCGCGTCGGCGTCGGGGTCCACGCCGATCTCGGCTCCGGCAGGCACCTCGACGTTCTTGTCGATGATCGCGTTGCGCACGACCGCTCCGTCGCCGATCCTGACGCCGTTGAGCAGCACGGAGTCCGAGACCATCGATCCAGATCCCACGCGGCACGAGGGGGAGAGCACCGATTGGCTCACCGTGCCGCCGGTGATCACCACACCGGGCGAGAGAATCGAGTTGTAGGTCTCGATCGCCTTGCCCAGTTCGCCCTCGACCAACTTCGCCGGAGGGAGCGGACCGTAGCTGGTGAAAATCGGCCATGCGGAGTTGTAGAGGTTGAACTCGGGCAGCGGCGCCACCAGATCCATATGGGCGTCGAAGTAGGACCGCATCGTCCCGACGTCGCGCCAGTAGTCGCGGTCACGTTCATAGGACCCCGGCACATCGTTGTCCTTGAAGTCGTAGACAGCCGACTCGGAACGGTCGACGAACCACGGCACGATGTCGCCGCCCATGTCGTGTTTGGAGGCGTCGCCGGCGGCGGCGTCGCGGGTGACGGCGTCACGCAGCGCATCGGCGCTGAAGACGTAGTTGCCCATGGAGGCGAGCACTTCGTGGGGTGCATCGGGCAGCCCCTGCGGATCGGTCGGCTTCTCCAGGAAGGCCCGGATGTTCTGCGGTGACTTGGGGTCGACGTCGATGAC
>JAGQTR010000081.1 GCA_020438915.1 Mycobacterium sp. | reverse complement strand
ATTCGGATTCCAACAAGGACGGCGGATACTTGGCCGCGAACTGGGCTCTGTACCGTGCCGAGCTCGACCTGGTGGAGTCGGCACGCAAGACCGGCATCCGGCTCAGGCTGTTCCACGGTCGCGGCGGCACGGTGGGTCGCGGTGGCGGCCCGAGCTACGAAGCGATCCTCGCGCAGCCTCCGGGCGCGGTGCGGGGATCGCTGCGGATCACCGAGCAGGGGGAGGTGATCGCGGCGAAGTACGCCGAGCCCAGGATCGCTCATCGCAACCTCGAGACCTTGCTGGCTGCGACGCTGGAAGCGACCCTGCTCGATACCGAACGTCTCGGCGGGCTGTCCGAAGAGGCCTATCAGGTCCTCGACGAGCTCGCGGCGCGAGGGCAACGGGCCTACGCCGAACTCGTCCACGAGACGCCGGGTTTCGTCGAGTACTTCAAGGCGTCCACGCCGGTCAGCGAGATCGGTGCGCTCAATATCGGCAGTCGTCCGAGCTCGCGCAAGCCGACCACCTCCATCTCCGATCTGCGGGCGATCCCGTGGGTGCTGGCCTGGAGCCAGTCGAGGGTGATGCTGCCGGGGTGGTACGGCACCGGCACGGCCTTCGAGGATTGGATCGCCGACGGACCGGAAACCAAGGAGGCCCGGCTGGAGGTGCTGCAGAATCTGTACCGGCGTTGGCCATTCTTTGCCACAGTGCTGTCGAACATGGCTCAGGTGCTGGCCAAATCCGACCTGGGTCTGGCTGCGCGATACGCCGAACTGGTCGAGGATGAGGCACTGCGCCGCAGGGTGTTCGACATGATCGCCGCCGAGCATGAGCGCACGATCCGGATGCACAAACTGATCACCGGCCACGACGATCTACTCGCCGACAACCCGTCGTTGGCCCGGTCGGTGTTCAACCGATTCCCCTATCTGGAGCCGCTGAACCACCTCCAGGTTGAGTTGTTGCGCCGGTACCGTTCCGGCGAAGACGACGAGCTCGTGCAGCGGGGGATCTTGCTGACCATGAGCGGTTTGGCCAGCGCGCTGCGCAATAGCGGATAACGCGGCTCGGGGCCGTTGTTCGACGTCACAACCCGGCGGTTCGGCGCAACCTGTTGACCGCGCCGCGAATCGCCTGATCGGTCACCGTCAGCGGGGAGATGACCGACTCGCCGATCCCGACGATCCGCTCGACGCGCATCACGATGCCTTCCATGCGGTCGACCACCCCGTGCAGGGCCGGGGCCAGCTCGTTGATCTTGCTGATGGTGTCGTTGAATCGCTCGAGGGTGGCGTCGAGGTTGCTCGTCGAGTTGTTGAGGTCCTGCAGCGTCTCGCTCAGACCCTCCAGAATCGTGTCGACCTGCTCCACGGTGACGTCGGCGTTCAATGCTGCCTGGGCAAGCTTGCGGATCCGCTCCCCGCCGGTTCGGATTGGTGTTCTACCGACTTTGTCTGCCATGTCGTTCAGTATGACGCGTGCCGCCGCTGACTCGGGATATGTTCGCCAGTGATGAAAAGTATCCGGGTGGCGCTGTTCGCCACTTGTTTCAACGACGTGATGTGGCCAGAAACCCCGAAAGCTGTTGTGCGGCTGTTACGCCGACTCGGCTGCGATGTCGCGTTCCCGGTCGAGCAGACCTGCTGCGGACAGATGTTCACCAACACCGGCTATGCCGAGGAGGCGATCCCGGCGGTGCGTAACTTCGCCGCTACGTTCGCCGGATACGACGCCGTTGTCGCCCCGTCGGCTTCCTGTGTCGCCTCGGTGCGCCACCAGCACTGCGACGTTTCCGCGCGCGCAGGCGACCGGCGGTTACGGGCCGCCGTCGACGAGGTCGCACCGCGGGTCTACGAGCTCTCCGAGTTCCTCGTCGACGTCCTGGGGGTGACCGATGTCGGCGCCTTCTTCCCCCATCGCGTCACCTACCACCCCACGTGTCATTCGCTGCGGATGTTGCGGGTGGGTGAGCGCCCCCTGAAACTCCTTGCCGCGGTGCGTGGCATCGACCTCGTCGAGTTGCCCCGCGCCGAACAGTGCTGCGGGTTCGGTGGCACCTTCGCGATGAAGAACGCCGACACTTCGGTTGCAATGGGCTCCGACAAGGCGCGCGCAGCGTGTGACACCGGGGCGGAAATACTGGTCGCCAGCGACAATTCGTGTCTTGCGCATATCGGTGGGTTGCTGTCGCGGCAGCGCAGCGGAATGCGAGTGATGCACCTCGCCGAGATTCTGGCCAGCACGGCCGCCGGTGCGTCGTGACCGGCCATCCGCACGTCGGCGTCACCGGCGCTTTCCTCGGTCTTCCGACGTTCCAGGCGGCGGCCAAAACGGCTCTGGGGGACTCGGTGCTGCGCCGCAACCTCGCCCATGCCACCGCAACGATCCGCGACAAGCGCGCGGCGGTCGTCGGTGAACTCCGAAACTGGGAAGACCTGCGGTTGGCCGCCGAGGCCATCAAGGACACCGCGCTGCTGCGTCTCGATGAGCATCTGGAAGTGTTCGCGGCCAATGCGTCCGCGGCCGGCGCAACGGTGCATTGGGCTCGCGACGCCGAGGAGGCCAATCGAATCGTCGTAGATCTGGTCCGCGCTGCCGATGCCCGCGAGGTCGTCAAGGTCAAGTCGATGGCCACCCAGGAGATCGAGCTCAATGACGCGCTCTCGGCGGCCGGGATCGACGCCTGGGAGACCGACCTGGCCGAGCTGATCGTTCAACTCGGTGACGACTGGCCCAGCCACATCTTGGTACCGGCCATCCACCGCAACCGGGCCGAGGTTCGCGAAATCTTCCTGGCCGAAATGGGCAAGGTGGGCCGGTCCGCACCTGCAGACCTGACCGATGATCCGCGACGGCTTGCCGAAGCCGCCAGGCTGCACCTGCGCGAGAAGTTTCTACGGGCCAAGGCGGCAGTCTCGGGCGCCAACTTCGCCATCGCCGACACCGGCAGCCTGGTGGTGCTGGAGTCGGAGGGAAACGGCCGGATGTGCCTCACGCTGCCGGAAACGCTGATTTCGGTCGTCGGCATCGAGAAGGTGCTGCCGTCGTGGCGTGATCTGGAGGTGTTCCTTCAGGTATTGCCGCGCAGCAGCACCGGCGAGCGGGAAAACCCGTACACCTCGATCTGGACGGGCACCGACGCCGGTGACGGGCCGCAAAATGTCCACATCGTCCTGTTGGACAACGGCCGCACCCGAGTGCTGGCCGACCCCAAGGGGCGCGACGCATTGCGATGCATCCGCTGCTCGGCGTGCCTGAACGTCTGCCCGGTGTACGAGCGCACCGGGGGCCATTCCTACGGCTCGGTGTATCCGGGCCCGATCGGCGCGGTGCTCACCCCGCAACTGCGAGGCACCACCAGCGACATCGACAGATCGCTGCCATTCGCGTCGAGCCTGTGTGGAGCCTGCTTCGACGTCTGCCCGGTACGTATCGACATCCCGTCGATGCTTGTGCACCTGCGCACGCGGGTGGTCGACGAGAACCGTGGCGGCGTGCCTTCGGCCGAGAGACTCGCGATGACGGCCGCCAGCTGGACCTTCGCTGACCACCGTCGGTTGCACGCACTGGGAAGGGTCGCGGCCGCCGCAGGAAAGTTGCTGCGCAGCAGGCGCATAGGCCGCAAGCAACTGCGTTGGCTGCCGTGGCCGGGCAGTGTCTGGTCGAACGCCCGGGATGCGCCGGTCCCACCGACAGAGTCGTTCCGGGATTGGTGGCTACGCGCCGACGGTGGCCGACAGGATGACCCGTCATGAGCGATGCGCGCGCGGAGATCCTGGCACGGATCCGGGGGGCGCTGGCCGACCGGCCCGCGGTTCCCGAGGTGCGCTGGAGCTATGGACGAACGGTGGGCACCGGTGACCTCGACGCGGTCCAACGATTCGTCGACCGGGTCGGCGACTACCGTGCCCGCGTCGATCGGGTGGACCGCGACGGCTGCGCGGCGTCGATCACCGCGGCGCTGCACCTGGCCGGGGCGGACCGGGTGGTGGCAGATGCGGCAGTGCGCGCCGCCTGGCCCGGGAGCGCCCGGTGGGTTTCTGACGATGCGCTGAGCACCTACGACCTCGACCGTATCGACGCCGTCGTCACTACCGCGACGGTCGCCATCGCCAATACTGGGACGATCATTCTCGACCATGGCGCCGGCCAGGGCCGCCGCGCGCTGAGTCTGGTTCCCGACGTCCACGTGTGTGTGGTGCAGGCGGGTCAGATTGTCGACGATGTTCCCAACGCCGTTGCACGGCTGATGGATTCAGGGCTTCACACCCGACCGTTGACATGGATCAGCGGCCCCAGCGCCACCAGCGACATCGAACTCGACCGGGTAGAAGGAGTGCACGGCCCACGGATCCTGCACGTGATCGTCGTGGAATAGCGGTTAAGTCGCCGGAGCGTGCGCGGTGGTTGGTTCACTAGCCCCCCAATCGGTGGCCAACATCGACGCCGGCCCGCTCGGCGAAGACCCGCGGGTGGAGGTGAAGGTGATCGACGCCGCCGCCATCGACACCCCCGAGCATCCCTTCGATCTGGTGGTGTTCGCTCAGTCATTTCAGCACCTGGAGCCCAGCCGCGCTGCAAGCTCTGG
>JAGQTR010000080.1 GCA_020438915.1 Mycobacterium sp. | reverse complement strand
AGGTGGGTGGCGTCGTAGGGGGTGATCCCACAGACGTACATGGTTGCTGTGGAACCTGGGCTGACGGGGCGCACCTGGCGGTCTGCGCTGTCGTAGAGGCGCAGCTGCGGTCCCCGGCCGGTCAGCTCCGGAACGCTCGGTGCCGACCATGCTTGCATGGCATCGACTTTAAACATCGCCTTCTACGATGCCGTCGACGGCTCTTCCATTCGCAGTCGCTCGCGCCACCCTCAGCCAGATCTACCGGTCACCGTAGGCCGACCAGATCGCTTCCAGCAGCACGTCGGCTAACTCGGTGCG
Organism: Mycobacterium sp.; assembly: GCA_020438915.1. GTDB lineage: Bacteria > Actinomycetota > Actinomycetes > Mycobacteriales > Mycobacteriaceae > Mycobacterium. The sequence continues at coordinate 8,677 of JAGQTR010000080.1, read as the reverse complement.
GCACATCAACAAGTCCGGGAGGTAGGGGTCACGGCAGTTGTACACCAGCGGAGAGCCATCAAGGCGCGACGCGTGCATACCGGCGGCCCACAGCACCCCGGCCGGGGCTGCCGAGTCCCATTCCCACTGCCCGCCGGCGTGGATGTAGGCGTCGGCGTCACCGCGGACTACCGCCATGGCTTTGGCTCCGGCCGACCCGATCCGGATCAGCTGGATGTCGAGTTGATCCCGGAGCCGCCACAGCACCGGGGGCGGCCTGTTGGAGCTGGCGGTGATGCGGATCGGACCACCGGTGCGCGGAGGCGGGCCGGTCACGGTGTCGGTGCGGTACAGCTGGCCGTGCGCGGGTAGCGCGACCGCGGCGTCGGTGATGGTGCCACTTTCGGCGGGCCCGGACGGACCGGTACACCGTTGCCACAGCGCGATGTGCACCGCCCAGTCGGCACGTCCTGGCATTGAGTACTCGTGCGTGCCATCGACTGGATCGACGATCCACACTCGGTCGGCGTCCACCCTGGAAACGTCATCGGCGGCCTCCTCGGACAACACCCGATCCTGCGGCCGCTCCCGGTGCAGCCGGTCCAGGATCAAAGTGTTGGCCCGCTTGTCGCCGGCGTCGCCAAGGTAGTAGGGGTCGTAGAAATCCGCGTACCCGATCTGCTCGCGCATCGCCAGCAGTAGCTCACCGGCCTCGGCGGCTACGACAGCGGCCAACTCGGCATCGGTGAGAGTCACCGCGCAAGTACACCACGTCAGAATGCCGGCCACGGTATCGGCCGACGCGAATCCGGGGTCGGCATTACCGGATTTCTCAGCAACGCAACGACTCTGGCGCGCAACGCGGCGACTTCCCGGGCGGTGATATGGCTACGCAGCTGCGCGCCGAGGTCATCGCCGAGCGCCTCGCCGAGCCCGCCGACGGCCGTGAGAATGTCGTCGTCCACGGGCTTGCCCGCCCAGCCCCACAGCACCGTGCGTAGCTTGTCCTCGACGTGCAGGCAGACACCGTGGTCGACACCGTAGATCTGTCCGTCCACGCCGGCCAGGACGTGTCCGCCTTTGCGATCGGCGTTGTTGATCAGTATGTCGAACACCGCCATCCGGCGTAGCCGGTCATCGTCGGCGTGCACGAGGGTGACCTCGTTTCCGGCGTAGTCGTAGGCCTGCAGAACCGGCAGGAAGCCTGCCGGGATGCGTCCCGACGGCAGCAGGTCTATCAGGTCCGGACTTGGGTCACCGGCGATCCGGCCCGGGTTCTGGCCTTCGGCGCCGGCAGCATCGCTGTCGTCATCGCCGGGTTGGTCCACCCAGCGCTGCACCATACCCAGCCCCGCCGGACCGTCACGGATTATGGTGTAGGGCACGATATTCCACCCCAGTGCCGTCGAAATCACGTAGCTGCACAGCTCGCGTCCGGCCAGTGTGCCGTCTGGGAAGTCCCATAACGGCGCCTCACCCCGCACCGGCTTGTACACGCAGTGTTGAACCCGGTCGTCCAGCGTTGCCTCGCACAGGAAGGTCGCGTTGCTCGCCGACCGGATTCGGCCGATAACGGTCAGCTCGCCGAGCTGCAGCGCCAGCTCAGGTGTCGTCGACATCGTCGGACCCGGCCAGCGCGCCGCGCCGGTAGCCGTTGGTTCGGACGCAGATGTGTCCTTCGGGGTCCAGTGGCTCATCGCAGAGTGGACATGGCGGCCGTCCCGCCGAGATGACCCGGTTGGACCGCGTCGCGAACTCGCGAGCCGACTCGAGGGTCAGGAACACCCGCACCGCGTCCGGCCCCTCTTCGGCATCGTCGAGGACCACCGATGCGTCGAACTCGGTGTCTGAGACTGCCAGGAGCTCGACGACGACGGTCTGCGCCTCGGAGTCCCACCCCAGCCCCATGGTGCCGACCCGGAATTCGGCGTCCACCGGGGTGATCAACGGGCTGAGGTCGTCGATCTCGCCGGTCTCGGGCGGCACTGGCGTACCGAAACGGCGGTTGATCTCCAGCAGCAGCGCGGCGATCCGTTCAGCGAGCACCTCGACCTGCTGCTTCTCCAAGACCACCGAGATCACCCGCTTGTCGTGCACGGCCTGCAGATAGAAGGTCCGGTTCCCCGGTTGGCCGACAGTCCCGGCCACGAAGCGGTCGGGTGTGCGGAAGACGTGGATTTCGCGGGCCATGGCAAGTCCAAAATACCGGCAATACTGGAGAACAGTTCCGGTCAGCCGTATTTGCGCGGCGTGGCACTCATCCGGTCGATCCGCCCACCATGCCGTCCTCGGCCGGCACCTCGCCGTCCCGCGACCCTTCCTGGACCTTCTCGTCGGTAGCTGGGACCGATAACGCGGAGTTCAGCGCGGCGCCGGTGTGGTTGACGTGGATCACAAAAGGCCGCAGCGTCGTATAGCGGATGACACTCACCGATGCCGGATCGGCGTTGATGCGCTGGAAACTGTCCAGGTGCGACCCGAGCGCATCGGCCAGCACCGCCTTGATCACATCGCCGTGGGTACATGCCACCCACAACACATCACCGTCGTGTTCGTCGGCCAGTCTGCGGTCGTGCTCACGTACCGCGGCCACCGCGCGGGCCTGGACACCGGCCAACCCCTCGCCATCCGGGAAAACCGCGGCGCTGGGCTGCTGCTGGATCACCGCCCACAGCGGCTCCTTGGTCAGTTCACCGATCTTGCGGCCGGTCCAGGACCCGTAGTCGACCTCGGAGATCCGTTCGTCGACTCCGGGTTCCAGGCCCAGCGCCGCGGCCAGCGGTTGCACGGTTTGCTCACATCGCAGCAGCGGCGAGCGCACGATCGCCCGGATCGGCAGCGCCCCGATCCGCTCGACGAGCGCCCCGGCCTGCTCGCGGCCCCGATCATCGAGCCCGACACCGGAGGAACGACCCGCCAAGGTGTGCGCAGTGTTCGACGTCGAACGGCCGTGACGCAGCAACAGGACGGTCATGCGGCGGCCACCACTCCGGCACCCAGCAGCACCAACATCACTGAGCCCAGCACTATTCGGTAGGCGACGAACCAGTACATGCTGTGCCGGACCAGGAACCGCAGGAACCACGACACCGCGGCGAACCCCACGAGGAACGCGATCACCGTGGAAACCAGCAGTTGGGCGCCGGTGGCGCGCATTCCTTCCCCGGCCGGGTTGAATGCGTCCGGCAGCGAAAACAGGCCCGAGGCGAACACCGCCGGGATCGCCAACAGGAAGCCGAAGCGCGCCGCCAGCTCACGGTCGAGGCCGCGGAACAGGCCCGCGCTTATCGTGGCACCCGACCGCGAAACCCCGGGGATCAGCGCGAGGCATTGCGCGAGGCCGACGATGATGCTGTCCCTCCAGGTGAGCTGCTCGATGCCGCGTGTCTGCTTGCCGTAGTACTCAGCCGCGGCGATGACCAGCGAAAAGACGATGAGCATGGTCGCCACCAGCCACAGATTGCGCGCACCGGTGCGAATCTCATCCTTGAAGAGCAACCCGACGACACCGATCGGGATCGAGCCGATGATCACCCACCAGCCCAGCCAGTAGTCGACGCTGCGGTGGGCGGCGGCGAACAGGCCGGCGAACCACGCCTTGACGATCCGCATGATGTCGCGCGCGAAGTAGACCAGCACGGCGGCCTCGGTGCCGAGCTGGCTCACGGCCGTGAACGAGGCACCCGCGTCGTCGTCGAAGAACACCCGCGACGCGATCGCCAGGTGCCCCGACGAGGACACCGGCAGAAATTCGGTGAGCCCCTGCAGAACGGACAGGACCACGACCTGCAACCAGGACATCGCGGGTACGTCCGTCACGACGACGACCGTACCGTGAACTACAGCGAACGAACGTCAGTGGCCGTCAGCGGCCGCCACGGGTCACCGGCTGCGCTTCGGCGACGGCGTCGCGGACGGCGGCAGCCAGGCTGCGCTCGTCGGACAGATCGATCTCGGTCAGCTTGCGGGTGGCCACCGCGACGATGTCCTCGGACTGCGGGACCGGATCACGGAGTCGCGGCCGGTAAATCTCCACTACCAACGCCTGGCGTTCAATGTGGAAAGAGAACGGTCGCCCGTCACCTACCTGGCCGAAGCCGCTTGCGTGTACCCCGGTGGTGATGTCCTCGACTGCAAATTCTCGATCGGTCACGTCGCTGTCCGCCGCGAGAGTCATGATCGGCACCTTACCTCCGTCCACGTCAATTATTGCCGTGTTGCGGGCGATTCGGGCGGTCGAATCTCCAATACACTGACGTTCCGAGCACAATTTCATCCAGAATCGAGAGTTTTCCGTTGCCGCGTCGTATTGACCCACCAGCACGCCTGGTTCGCGCTGGCGCTGCAGCGCTGACGATATTGCTGATCAGCGGCTGTTCGTCCAACCCCGTGGACGCGCCCCCACCCACCATCGATCCGGCGCAGGCCGCCGCGTCACCTCCGGTGACCGCCGCTCCCGCGGGAGTGGTCCGCCCGCTGGCCGGACCGGCACAGGCTGCGGTATTCGATGCGCGAACAACCTCGCTGGCGGTTCTCGGCACCGGTGATCGGCCGGTAGTGACCGTCTTCTCCGACACCGGCGCCGCCGCAGCGACTCAGCTGGACAGTGCCGCGACGGCGATGGTCGGCGATGGCGAAGGCGTGCTGTTCCTGGCGACGCAGGGTGGTTACTTCCGGTTCGACATTGCTTCCGGCGCCGTGACCCGAATCGCCGTGCAGGGCATGGACGGGGTTGACGTCACCGCGATTGCGCGGCGCGCCGACGGCATGCTGGTTCTGGGCAGCTCCGACGGCGCGGTATTCACGCTGGGTTCGGACACCACCGTAGCGGCCCGACTGCAGATTTTCGCGCGCGTGGACAGCATCGTCACCCAGGGTGATACGGCGGTCGTGTTGGATCGCGGACAAACGTCGGTCACCAGCCTTAACACCGAGGGGACGAAGTCCGAACACGCGCTGCGGGCGGGCCAGGGCGCCACCACGATGGCCGCCGATAACGCCGGGCTGGTGCTGGTCGCCGACACCCGTGGCGGCGAGTTGCTGGTGTACGGCCTCGATCCGCTGATTCTGCGCCAGCGCTTTCCGGTGCCGGACGCGCCCTACGGCCTCGCGGGCTCCGACAGCCGAACCGGGCTGGCGTGGGTCGCACAGACGGCGAGCAACACCGTTGTTGGTTACGATCTGAGGACCGGCATCCCCGTGGAGAAGGTGCGATATCCGACCGTGAAGCAGCCCAATTCGCTGGCCTTCGACGATGCGTCGGAAACCCTCTATGTCGTTTCCGGCTCCGGCGCCGGCGTCCAGGTGATCGCCTCCGCCGGGATTCCGCAGTGAGCACAGCATCAACGCTTCGGATGCCGGCCGCTTGGCACAAGGTGGTTTCCGAAGACCGCTCGGGTGAGTACGAGTGGATTCCGTTGCGGCTTCCGCCCGAGGTGACCCGCATCAGCGCGTCCATTCGGTTGTCGATCGAGGCCGAGTACCGAGGCTGGGAGCTCACCCGCGTCCGGCTCTACACCGACGGCAGCAGACGCGTACTGCTGCGGCGCAAGAGACGCCACGACGGACCGAACGACGCCGAGCAACCCGCGCTGTGATGTATTCGGTGCTGCGGCGGGCGTTGTTCCTGGTACCGCCCGAACGGATCCACACCTGGGTCTTCGCGGCGTTGCGCGCAGCCACAGCCCGCGAAGCGGTGCGCAACCGGTTGATGCACAGGCTGACTCCAGCGGACCCGGCGCTGGCCAGCACCGTGTTCGGCGCGCGGTTTCCCGGTCCGTTGGGGCTGGCGGCCGGATTCGACAAGGACGGGCTCGGGGTGCACACCTGGGGGGCCCTTGGCTTCGGATATGCCGAGGTAGGTACGGTCACCGCGCAACCACAGCCCGGCAATCCGCCACCGAGGATGTTTCGGTTGCCCGCCGACCGCGCGCTGCTGAACCGGATGGGCTTCAACAACCACGGTGCCGGCGCGCTTGCGGTGCAACTCGCGCGGCGCAGCCCCGACGTGCCGGTCGGGATCAACATCGGCAAGACCAAGATCACCCCACCCGATAGGGCAGCCGACGACTACGCCGAGAGCGCCCGTCTGCTGGGACCGCTGGCGACCTACCTGGTGGTGAATGTGAGCTCACCGAACACCCCGGGACTGCGGGACCTGCAGTCCGTCGAATCGCTGCGACCGATCCTCGCGGCGGTTCTGGCGGAGACTTCGACGCCGGTACTGGTCAAGATCGCACCCGACCTCGCCGACACTGACATCGACGACATCGCCGACCTGGCCGTCGACCTCGGACTCGCAGGAATCGTCGCCACCAACACCACCGTGTCCCGCAACGGGCTGGTGACGCCGGGGGTGGAGAAGTTCGGGGCCGGCGGAATCTCCGGCGCCCCGGTGGCCCGACGCTCCGTGCAGGTGCTGCGCCGGCTGTACCGGCGCGCCGGTGACCGATTGGTGCTCGTCAGCGTCGGGGGCATCGAGACCCCCGACGACGCGTGGGAACGCATCGTATCGGGTGCCGCACTGCTGCAGGGCTACACCGGATTCGTCTACGGCGGCGGGCTGTGGGCGAAGACGATCCACGACGGGATCGCCCGCCGCTTGCACGAAAATGGGTTCAGCAGCCTCGCCGAGGCTGTGGGGTCCGCCCAGCGCTAACCGGCTCGCGCTCAGTGTTGTTCATAGGTACCGGTGATGAGCGCCCGCGCGATCGCCTGACCGAACAGGTTGAAGCCCAGGTAGGCCGGGGTGCCGTCGGCGGGCACATCGAGCTTCTCGACCCCGACGGCATGCACGGCAACGATGTAGCGATGCGGTCCGTGCCCGGCCGGCGGCGCGGCACCGATGAACCGCTTCAGCCCGGCGTCATTGGCCAAAGTGACTGCGTCACCGGGGAATCCACTGGAGCTGCCATCTCCGGCCCCGGCGGGCAGATCGGTGACGGTCGCCGGGATGTTGAACACCGCCCAATGCCAGAACCCCGACGCCGTCGGCGCGTCGGGGTCATAGACCGTAACGGCGAAGCTGCGGGTGGTCTCGGGGAAGCCCGACCAGCTCAACTGAGGCGAGACATCTTCTCCGCCTGCCCCCATGATGCCGCTGACCTGGTCATTGGCTAGTGGCTGCCCATCGGCGAAGGACTGCGAGGTCACCGTGAATGTGGGCAGCTCGGGCAGGAAGTCGTAGGGGTTGTAGGGAAAAGCCATGGTAGGCAGTCCTTTCGGTCTTTCGGTCTTCGGTCGGGTGTTCAGCAGTGCAGCAGGAAGTGTTCGAGGACCTGCGCCCCGAACGTCAACGCGTCCACGGGTACCCGTTCGTCGACGCCGTGGAACAACGCGGCGAAATCCAGCTCGGGCGGCAGCCTCAGTGGCGCGAACCCGAAGCATCGAATCCCCAGGCGGGCAAAGTGTTTTGCATCGGTTCCCCCGGAGAGCATGTAGGGCACGATGCGTGCCTGAGGGTCCGCGGACAAGATCGCGGCGTTCATCGCTTCGAGTAGCTCACCATCGAACGGGGTCTCATAGGAAGGCAATTCGGTGATCCACTCGCGGGTCACGTCAGGGCCGAGGACCTCGTCGACCTCACGCTCGAATTCGGCGAGACGACCCGGCAGGACGCGGCAGTCCACCACGGCTTCGGCGGTCGCGGGGATGACGTTGGCCTTGTATCCGGCCTTGAGCATCGTCGGGTTTGCGGTGTCGCGCAGGGTGGCGCCCACGATCTTGGCGATCGACCCGAGCTTGGCCACCGCGCCCTCGATGTCGGGGGAGCTCGGATCGAAGGTGTACCCGGTCTCCTCGCTCACCGCGGCCAGGAACTGCTCGACCGACTCGGTCAGCACGATCGGAAACTGGTGACGGCCCAGCTTGGTCACGGCTTCGGCCACCGCGGTGACGGCGTTGTCGTCGTGCACCATCGACCCGTGGCCGGCCCGGCCACGCGCGGTCAATCGCATCCACATCATCGCCTTCTCGGCGGTCTCGATCAGGTAGAGCCGACGCTCACCGCCGTCGCGACGCGGTACGGTCAGCGAGAACCCGCCGACCTCGCCGACAGCCTCGCTGACACCCTCGAACAGGTCGGGGCGATTCTCCACAAGCCATTTGCAGCCGTAGTTGCCGCCGGCCTCCTCGTCGGAGACGAAGGCGAAGACGAGGTCGCGGGGCGGCACGATGCCCGCCCGTTTGAAGTGCCGGGCCACCGCGATGATCATCCCGACCATGTCCTTCATGTCGACCGCACCGCGGCCCCACACATAGCCGTTCTCGACGGCCCCGGAGAACGGATGCACGCTCCAGTCGGACGCCTCGGCGGGGACCACGTCGAGGTGACCATGCAGCATCAGGGCGCCGCGTGCCGGATCGGCACCACGGAGCCTGGCGAAGACGTTCGCCCGCCCCGGCGCGCCCGCCTCGACGTACTCGGTGGTGTAGCCGACCTCTTCGAGCTTGGCAACCACCCATCGCGCGCATTCGGCCTCACCCTTGGTGGTCGCCGGCTCCCCGGTGTTGGAGGTGTCGAACCGGATGAGCGCGCTGACGAGGTCGACGACCTCGTCGCTGGGCGTCGGTACCGAACTCACAGTCACTTTCCTACCATCCCTTATCTCGGAGTCCCCGGCCCCGCGGTTTGGGCGCGGGCGCGCCGATCCGATAACCTAAGCTGCCTTCGAACTGGTCCGAGTGGCGGAATGGCAGA
>JAGQTR010000079.1 GCA_020438915.1 Mycobacterium sp. | reverse complement strand
CCGTTCTCCAGCTCAATGCGGAACATCGCATTGGGCAGGGGCTCGACCACGCGGCCCTCGACCTCGATGGCACCGTCTTTCTTGGCCATACTGTGTAGCGATCCTTGCTTTCGTTTCGTATCGGCCTATCGGCCCGTTCGGCTTTTCGGCCTGTTCAGTGCAGCCTGCGTCCGACTCGAAAACGTCCTGACGGGGCACGCAGAAGTCGGCGCGGAAACCGCACCGTTGATCCATGGTACTCGCAGATGAGCCGCGCCCAAAATCTGCGCTCAACGGGTGCCCGATTAGTCATAGAGTCGGGTGATTGCCGGGTTTGAACGAAGCCTGGAACGCCCACGATGCACGTCGGAAGGACCGCTCGATGGCCACTCCAGCTGTAGCTGCAGAGATCGTTGTCGGCGTGGATGACTCCCCGTCATCTCAACCGGCACTGGAATGGGCGGCCAGCGAGGCGGTGCTACGCAAGGCGCCGCTGGCCATTGTGTACGCCGCCGCCCTCCCCCTGGGGATGTGGGGAATCACAACCTTTCCGACCGGGTTGCCAGAATGGCAGTCCCAGATCGCTCGGGACATCCTGGCCGATGCCGGGCGTATCGCCGGCGACCTGACAGCAGGTTCGGTATCGGTGACCACTGAGTTCGCCACAGTGAGCCCCACCGCGGCCCTGGTCGAGGCATCCAAGGCGGCGGCGTTGGTGGTCGTGGGATCACGTGGCCGCGGTGCGCTTGCCCGGGCCGTTCTCGGAAGCGTCAGCATGGGGCTGGTGCACCGCGCACACTGTCCGGTGGCAGTGATCCCCGACCACGTTTCCGCGCCCGATTCTGCCCCGGTCCTCCTCGGATTCGACGGGTCAGCTGCCTCACAACCGGCAGTCACGTTGGCCTTCGAGGAAGCCGACCGCCGCGGAGTCGAGCTCGTGGTGCTGCACGCCTGGTGGTCCCCCGGGTCGTTCGAGATGCCCGGGTTCGACTGGGACACCGTGCGACCGCGGACCGAAATAGAGCTGGACGGTCAGCTGGCCGGATGGCGGGAGCGCTTTCCGACGGTGCGCGTCCGTCAGGTGGTTGTCCGCGATCAGCCGGCGCGCCGGCTGATCGAACAGTCCCAGGGCGCCCAACTAGTGGTCGTGGGAAGCCATGGTCACGGTGCCGTGGCAAGTACCCTGCTGGGGTCGGTCAGCAGCGCGGTGGTGCAGGCCACGAAAGTGCCGATCATCGTCGTTCGGTGATGCCTCCGTCTGCATCGGTGGGCGCATCAGTGATCACGATGTTCGGTCTTGGCGCGGTGCCCGCGCCCGGAACTATCGGATGGTCAGAGCACATACCCCAACCCGCCCCCGGCCACTAACGTCGTACTCACCCGCCAACAACGTCATGGCCCACCAGGTTGGGCCGGAGTGCCGGCACGGGTACTCGCGTCAGCTGAGAAGCTGGTGCCGGTGCTCGCCGAGTTGGCCGGGCCACTGGGACTTTTTAGACAACCGGATCCGAAGGGACACCACATGACCGAAACCGAGGGCCCGTCACTCAAGCCCGCACTAGGCCGCTTCGGCGTGTGGACCGGCACACCGGTCACCCCGGAGCAGGCCGTCGAGATCGAGAAGCTGGGTTATGGCGCAGTGTGGGTGGGCGCCTCCCCCGCCGCCGACCTGGCCTTTGTCGAGCCGATCCTCGAGAAGACCCGGGACCTGCAGGTCGCAACCGGGATCGTCAACATCTGGACGGCCGAGGCCGCAGAGGTTGCCGAGTCGTTTCACCGCATCGAGAAGGCCTTTCCCGGAAGATTTCTGCTCGGGGTGGGCGTCGGGCACCCTGAACACACCCAGGAGTACCGCAAGCCCTACCGGGCGCTGGTCTCCTATCTCGACGCGCTGGATGACGCCACGGTGCCAACGAGCCGGATGGTCGTAGCGGCGCTGGGTCCGAAGGTGCTGCAGCTCGCCGCGCAGCGCAGCGCGGGTGCACACCCATATCTGACGACCCCGGTCCACACCGGTCAGGCGCGCGAATTACTCGGCCCGACAGTGTTTCTGGCGCCAGAGCACAAGGTTGTGCTGACCGGCCCGGACGAAAAAGGGGCCGAGCAGGCCCGCGAGATCGGCCGCAAAGCAGTGGATTTCTACCTCGACCTGTCGAACTACGTGAACAATTGGAAGCGGCTGGGATTCACCGACGAGGATTTGCTCCGGCCCGGCAGCGACCGGTTCATCGACGCGGTCATCGCCTACGGCTCCCCGGAGCAGATCGCCGCGCGGTTGAACGAGCATCACGATGCCGGCGCCGACCACGTCGCAATCCAGGTGCTGGGCGGATCCAACGAGTTGCTGTCGACGCTGGAGGAACTTGCAGGACCGCTGGGCCTCACCTCCTGAACAGCTAGGGTTTGACCATGCGGCTGCTGGTCACCGGCGGCGCCGGCTTCATCGGCGCTAACTTCGTGCACGGCGCGGTTCGAGATCACCCGGACGTCGCGGTCACGGTGCTCGATGCCATGACCTACGCAGGCAGCCGGGAGTCTCTGGCGCCGGTCGACGGTGAGATCCGGCTGGTGCAGGGCGATGTCACCGATGCAGAGTTGGTGGGCAAGCTCGTCGCCGAGTCGGACGCCGTCGTGCATTTCGCTGCAGAAACCCACGTCGACAATGCGCTGGCCGACCCGGAGCCATTCGTCCGATCGAACGTCCTCGGGACCTTCTCGGTGCTGGAGGCGGTGCGCCATAACGGTATTCGCCTGCATCACGTGTCCACTGACGAGGTTTACGGCGACCTTGCCCTCGACGACGGGAAACGGTTCACCGAGTCGACGCCCTACAACCCGTCCAGCCCGTACTCGTCGACCAAGGCGGCGGCCGACATGCTGGTCCGGGCGTGGGTGCGCTCGTATCGGGTGGCTGCGACTATCTCGAACTGCTCCAACAACTACGGCCCATACCAGCATGTGGAGAAGTTCATCCCACGCCAGATCACCAATGTGCTGACCGGCCGGCGCCCCAAGCTCTACGGCAGCGGTGCCAACGTCCGCGACTGGATCCATGTCGACGACCACAACAGTGCGGTCTGGCGCATCCTCGCTGACGGCGGTGTCGGCCGCACCTACCTGATCGGCGCGGAAGGCGAACGCGACAACCTGTCGGTGCTGCGCGCGATCCTGAATCTGATGGGCCGGCCCGCCGATGATTTCGACCACGTCGCCGATCGGGCGGGCCACGATCTGCGGTATGCAATCGATGCGTCGCCGCTACGCGACGAGCTGGGCTGGAAGCCTGCGCATACCGACTTCGAGGCCGGTTTGCGGGATACCGTCGACTGGTACCGCGAGAACGAATCCTGGTGGCGTCCAATGAAAGACGCCGTCGAGGCCGAATACCAAGAACGGGGTCGGTGAGATGGAGGTACGCGAGCTGTCCGTCCCCGGGGCTTGGGCCATTCGCCCAAAGCTGCACAAGGACTCGCGCGGGTTGTTCTTCGAATGGTTTACCGACTCCGATTTCAGCGCGCTTGCCGGGCGTCGGTTCGATCTGTGGCAGGCCAACTGTTCGGTGTCGGCGGCGGGGGTGCTGCGCGGCCTGCACTTCGCCCAGCACCCACCCGGGCAAGCGAAATATGTGACGTGCGTGCGCGGTTCGGTATTCGACGTCGTTGTCGACATCCGGGCGGGCTCGCCGACCTTCGGGCAGTGGGATGGGGTGCTGCTCGACGCTGAGGATCGCGGATCGGTGTACATCTCCGAGGGGCTGGCACACGGGTTCCTCGCACTACAGGACGACACGACGGTGCTCTACCTGTGCTCGGCGCAGTATGACCCCGACCGCGAGCACGCAATCTGTGCCACCGACCCGGCGCTGTCCATCGAGTGGCCGGAGATCGCGGAATTCAGAATGTCCGACCGCGACGCGACGGCACCCACCCTGGAGCAGATGCACGCGTCCGGTTTGCTGCCCGAATGGAGCCGGCTGCGCCACGATCTGGGAAAGGCCTAGCCGGGAAGCAGCCGGCCTGAACGCCGGCCCCTTGCCAAGGCCATTCCCGCATTACTAGGATATCCAAGTATCTTAGCGGCGCGAGAGGACCAACTCCAATGACTTCAAAGACGGCGACGATTTCAAAGACGGCGACCCCCCGGATTCCCCACTTCATCGGTGGCAAGCGCACCGAAATGCAGTCCAGCCGCACCGC
>JAGQTR010000078.1 GCA_020438915.1 Mycobacterium sp. | reverse complement strand
ACGTTGTGGCCGATCTCCATGTTGTCGATGATCTTGCTCAGCCCGAGCATCGCGGTGCCGGCCAACCAGAACGGCGGAAAGATTCCACCGAACAGCAATGCCCGGCCACCGACCTCGAGGGTGCGCTGCGCCTTGATCATTCGCCGGATGTAGGTGGCGTCGCGTTCACCGAGGTCGGCGATGACGCTCTCTTTGAGTTCGTCGAGCTCGCGGCCGAAGGCGTCGGCCTGTTCGGGGGTCAGGGTGACTTTGCGTCCCCCCACCATCTTTTCCAGTGTGTCGGCTTGCATGGGGGTCGTGACAGTCATCGGAATCTCTCTTTCTGTCAGTCGTTTACGAGGATTTACAGGGCAAGGTCGACGTCGCCGACCGGGGCGGACACGCAGATCTGCACGTCCTCTTCTTCGGCGCTGGACACCGCGCCGGTGATCACGTTGCGCACCACGCCGCTGGTCTTGCGACGAGTGCAGGAAAAGCAGATGCCCATGCGGCAGCCGCTCTCGGGCGTCAGACCGGCAGTCTCGGCCTGATCCAGCAGCGGACGGCCGTCGTCGGTGATCTCGACACCACTGTCGGCGAAGGTCACTCGGCCGCCCGAGGGTTCGGCCGTGAGGTCCAACACCGGTGGCACAAAGCTTTCGGCTTCGACATTCGGACAGTGCGTGCGTACCGCGTCGACCAGCGACGGAGGTCCGCATACGAACACATGCTCGGGGTCGGAGATGGCCGCATCAACATGCCCGGATCCGAAGCGCCCATGCAGATCTGAGCCGGTGATCGTACGGCTGTAGCCGTGCAGCACCTTGACGTTCGGCATTTCACGTGCGATCTCGGCGAGCTCGCCGCGATAGCATGCCTCCTCGGCGCTGCGCGCGTAGTGGATGAACGCGACCTCGCCGGTGTGCCGACGCGCGCGCAGCGTGCGCAGCATCGACATCACCGGGGTGATGCCGCTGCCGCCGGAGACGAACAGGATGGGTCCGACAGGGCAGGCCGGCAGGGTGAACTCGCCGCCCACGGAATCGAGGCCGACGACCATTCCGGTGCACGCGCGCTCGATCAGGAAGGTCGACACCAGTCCGCCGTCGTGACGGCCGACAGTCAGTTCGATGAGTCCGTCGGTCTCGGCGTTGGCCGGCGAGTAGGGCCTGGTGCGGCGACGGCCGTCGATCTCCACCGACAGGTTGATGTGCTGGCCGGCGCGAAACCCGGTGAACGCACGGTTGGGCTCCAAAGTCAGCGTCACGCTGCGGGACGTGGTGCGCCGCGCCCCGACGATCCGGGCGCGGGCGTCGCCGCGTGTCCAGGTGGGGTCGACCAGCTCGGTGAAACGGTCGACGCCATGCGGACCGGTGAGCAGGTCCAGCAGAGCGGACCGCCGTCCTCGTTTGGTCAAAGTTTGAGTGAACATATGTACACCGTGCGCCGTACCCACCTGGAACGTCAAGAGATTGTTGCAGCGTGTGGTATGTTTCACACAGTGAACAGTCGTACGCCCAGCTCACGCTCCGGGCATCCGAGCCGCTCACGGTCGAAGGAGTCGACCAGCAACGCGTTATCGCGCGAAGAGCGCAAGCAGGCCACCCGGCGAGCGATCGTCGACGCGGCTCTGCACCTTCTCACCGAGCGCAGCTTCAGCGCCCTGAGCCTGCGTGAGGTGGCACGGGAGGCCGGAATCGTGCCCGCCGCGTTCTACCGGCACTTCGAGTCCATGGAAGCCCTCGGGCTCGTCCTGATCGACGAGTCCTTCCGCACCCTGCGCGACATGTTGCGCGGGGCACGCGCCGGCAAGCTGGACCCCAACCGGGTCATCGAGTCTTCGGTGGAGATCCTGGTCGACGGGGTTCAGCAACGGCGGGAGCACTGGCGCTTCATCGGGCGCGAGCGCTCCAGCGGTGTGACCGTGCTGCGGTACGCCATTCGCACCGAGATCCGATTGATCACCTCCGAATTGGCCATCGACCTGGCCCGCTTCCCCGGGCTGAACACCTGGAGCAGCGAGGATCTCAACATCCTGGCCAGTGTGTTCGTCAACTCGATGATCGTGATCGCTGAATCCCTCGAGGACACCACCGACCCGGCGACCATCGAGGAGATCAAGCGCATCGCGATCAAGCAGCTGCGGATGATCGCCATCGGCGTGGCGGGATGGCGCAGCGGTTAACGTGACGGGCATGGCGCCCGTCCTCGAAGTGACACATCCCCGGCCCGAGTTGACCCTGCTCACGCTCAACCGGCCGGACAAGCTCAATGCGTTGTCCTACGAATTGGTCGATGAACTGCACGGCGCGCTGGACGCGATCGCCGCCGACAACGCCTGCCGAGTCGTGGTGCTCACCGGCGCAGGGCGGGGGTTCTGTTCGGGCCTGGACCTGAGCGCACCCAGCCCGTCGGAGGCCGCCGGCGGCACCGAATTTCCCCGCTCGGGCATGCGATGGCAGGAGCGCATCGCCGACCTCACCGCGAAAATTCACCGGCTGCGTCAACCGGTGATCGCCGCGGTCAACGGCGTCGCCTATGGCGGCGGCTTCGGCATCGCACTGGCCTGCGACATCCGGGTGGCGTCGGCCACGGCGCGATTCTGCACCCAGTTCATCAAACTCGGGCTCGGTGGATGCGACATCGGGGTCAGTTACACCCTGCCGCGCATCGTCGGGGCTGGCCCGGCGTTCGACTTGATCCTGACAGCGCGCGCAGTCGACGCCGATGAGGCGTTGCGGCTGGGTGTTGTGTCCCGGATCGCCGAGTCCCCGGTCGAGGAGGCGTTGGCGATCGCCGAAACACTCTGCGGCTATGGAAAGTTCGGTGTGGAGTCGACCAAGCAGGTGCTGTGGGCCAACCTCGAAGCCTCCAGTTTGGAAGCTGCCCTGCACCTGGAGAACCGCAGCCAGATCCTGGCCACGACGAGCGGCGAGATCCGCGACGCCCTACAAGCCCGCGAGATCGCAGCTACGCAGAGAAAGAGCGAGTAGACACCTGCGCAACTGCCATCTCGGCGCCAAGTGGGGCCCAAAGGGTCACACTGACTATCATCCGTGGGCAATGCGAAGCCATGGTTGGTCAGGGAATCCGCCCGCGTCCGACGAGGATGCGATCGCGCGCATTCTCGTCTCGGCGGACCGGATCGTTGCCCAACGCGGGTCTTCGATGAGCATCGCCGACGTCGCCCGCGACCTCGGCGTCACCCGCCAGACCGTGTACCGCTACTTCCCCAGCACCGAGGCGCTGCTCGTCGCGTGCGCGATGCAGAAGGCTGATGGGTTCCTCGCACGCCTGCAACGACGCGTGCGCGGCCAGACCAACCCGGTGATCGCGCTCGTCGAAGGAATGGCGTTCACCATCGAATCGCTGGCCAACGACCCCCAGATCGTCTTCCTGCTCAGCCAACGCGGCAGGCATTCGGTCGGCGGTTCCTTCACCACCGACACCGCGCACACCTTCGGCCGGTCGCTGCTGCGCCGCCTCGACATCGACTGGGCGGCGCACGGTTTCGACGAGCCTGCACTTGCCGAGCTGAACGAGTTCCTGCTGCGGGTGATGAACTCGTTCCTCATCGACGTCGGCAACCCCGAGCGCGACGGCGTCCAGTTGCGTGAGTTCCTGTCGCGCTGGATCGGGCCTGCGATCGTATATCCGCAACTGACCGAGACTCTCGGACCGCTCATCGCACTCGAAGGCGCTAGCGCGGTGTCCCTCCGCCATCGACCATGATCACCTGTCCGGTGATGTAGCTACCCGCCCCTGAAGTCAAAAGCAAAGCGGCACCAACCATTTCGTCCGCACTCGCCAGCCGATTCAGCAGCGTCCCATTGACCATCCCATCGATCGCCTCCGGCGAGTTCTTGCGCATCATGTCGGTGTCGACGGGACCGGGGGCCAGCGCGTTCACCCGAATGCCGTCGGTGGCGAACTCGGCAGCCATCGAGCGGGTGAACGACATCAACGCCGCCTTCATGGACGCGTAAATCGACAACATCGGCGCGAAGAGGAACGCACCCACCGAGACCATATTGAGCACGCAGGCCTGCGGACTGGTCTTCAGATACGGCAACGCTTCCTGGACCAGTAACACCGGCCCGCGGAGATTCACGTCGAACGACTTGGTCAGCGCGTCGACCGTCACGTGCCCCAGGGGTTGGGCAAGGGCGTTGGCAGCGTTGTTCACCAGTACATCCACGCCGCCGAACTCCGAAGCAGTGCGGGCGACGAGGGCAGCGAGATCGTCAACCTCACCGAGGTGCGTGGGCACCCCGATCGCTTCGCCGCCGATGTCCCGCAGATGCTGTGCCGCCTGCTCGCACGCGTCGGCCTTGCGACTGGCCACCACCACTCGCGCCCCAGCCAGCACGTAGCCCTCGGCCAGCGACAGACCGATACCCCGGGTGCCGCCGGTGACGATCACCGTCCGGTCCGTCATGTCGAACAACCGGTCAAACTGCGAGCGATCCACCTCGATCTTGCCGCCTTTCCGCTCCTGAGTGTTGGCAGCGACGGGCGCCGCACACTCCCTCCATCCTGTCAGCCGGAGCACCTGCGTGGGGCCTGATCGCGGGCACCGCGAAGCGCTCAGCACCGATTCTGCTCACCGCCATACCGCCGTGGCGGTCCTGTCTGAGAACCTCCTGACAACACGGTCGATATCGCCGCGAACTCCCCTGCGATGTCGTACATTCCGTCCGTGCGAACCGGGGGACCGCGCACGGTGTGGGCTCAGATCGCAGTCACGCTTCTGATGCCGAGGGGAACTGCGATCTGAGCCCACACTCACCCGCAGGGCAGCGCCCTGGCACTGGTGAACCGCTGCGGAGCGCCGGTTAGCGGATCCTCGAATTCCAGATCGTGGGCGATGAGGCTCAGCGGCGTCGAGAAGTCCTCGGCGTCGCTGTCGACGATGTCGGGATACAACGGGTCACCGGTGATCGGCAGACCCAACGAAGACATGTGCACCCGCAATTGGTGGGTGCGCCCGGTGCGTGGGGTCAGTCGGTAGCGTCCGCCTCCACGATGTTCGATGCGGGTCTCGGCATTCACCGCACCGGGCACCTCGACGGCCTGCAAGCAGCCCCGCCGCTTCACGATTCGACTACACACGGTCCTGGGGAATTCCAGCGAGGGGTTCACCGGTGCGTGGGCCAGGTAGGTCTTGCGCACCAATCCTCTGGCGAACATCGTCTGATATGTCCCGCGCACCTCGCGACGCGCGGTGAACAGCAACACCCCTGCGGTCAGCCGATCCAGACGATGGGCGGGGCTCAGTTCGGGCAGGTCTAATTCGCGGCGCAGCCGCACCAACGCCGTCTGTGCGACATGGCGTCCACGCGGCATGGTGGCCAGAAAATGCGGTTTGTCGACCACGACGATGTCAGCGTCGCGGTACAAGATCGGCATGTCGAACGGCACCGTGACCTCGACAGGCAGGTCACGGTACAGATAAACATGTGAATTAGGTTGCAGAACAGTCGAGGCAGTGACGACGCTGCCATCGG
>JAGQTR010000077.1 GCA_020438915.1 Mycobacterium sp. | reverse complement strand
CCCCGGGTTAGTGATTCAAAAGCCCAGCGTGTAGGGCGCTACCGCGGGGTTCCCGACCACGCCTGCAGACCCCGCCACACCCCGGTAATGACGGCATTTAGACCTAAATGTCCTGCATATCGACGGTATTGGACAATGACCGGCGAGAATCGGGGTTCAACCAGGGGATGAGCGGCCGGCGCGGCGCCCCCGTCGGGCAAGACAAGTTGAGAAATTTTCGCTGGTCACCGCGCGTCGGGCGTGTCGCGACCGGTGTTCGCGGCTTCGCTCAGGTAGCCGACGCAATCCCGCATCCGTTCGGCGGCAGCGCGCAACGCGGCGACGTCGGGCCCGGCCCGCAGCACGTCCCGCGACACGGCTGGCAGGAGCTGCCCGGGCAGCGCCCCGCCGAGTCCCGCCAGCGCCTCGGGGCGACCCCCCTGGGCACCGACGCCGGGCACCAGTACCGGTCCGTGCAGCGCGCTGACGTCGGGTGGGTGAGTCAGCGTCGCGCCGACGACCACCCCGACCGAGCCGGACCGGCGCTCGCCGTCGTTGACGGCCGCCGCAGCGTCGACGATGGATTGGGCCACCGAGCGACCCGCAGCCTGCCCGAACCCCACCGCGCGCTGTACCGATGCACCTTCGGGGTTGGATGTCGCGGCGAGCACAAAGACCCCGCGATCGCGCTCCCGCGCTTTGTCCAGCAGTGGCTGCAGCGATCCGAAGCCCAGATACGGCGATGCCGTCACGGCGTCGGCAGCCAGCGGAGAGTCCCCCACCCAGGCCTCCGCATAGGCGGACATGGTCGACCCGATGTCGCCCCGCTTGGCGTCGGCGAGCACGAGGACCCCGGACTCCCGCAGCGCCGTAATGGTGCGCTCAAGCACCGCATACCCCGCCGAACCGAAGGCCTCGAAGAACGCCACCTGCGGCTTGACGATCGCAAAACCCTCGAATGCGGCCAGGCAGATGTCACTGAATCGGGCCAGGCCGTCGGGGTTGGCCGCCAATCCCCACGCGCTCAGCAATCCGGGGTGCGGGTCGATACCGAGGCACAACGGGCCCCGTTGCGCCATCGCGCGGGACAGGCGGTCACCGAACCCGCCCATCTTCAGGAACCCAACACGCTGTGTAGCTCCTGCAGCGACATCACGCCGATGTCCCCGCGGATACCGGCCTCGATGCCCTGCACCGCGGCCGACGCACCCTGCACCGTCGTCACGCACGGAATGTTCATCGATACGGCGGCCGATCGGATCTCGTAGCCGTCGATGCGGGGTCCGGAGTTTCCGTAAGGAGTGTTGATCACCATGTCGACCTCCCCCGCCCGGATCGCGTCGACCGCCGACTGAAGGGGGTTGGCACCGCCGGGGGATTCGAAGTGCTTACGCACTTCTCCACATGGAATTCCATTGCGCCGCAACATTTCCGCCGTCCCCGCAGTGGCCAGCACGCGGAAGCCGAGATCGGCCAGGCGCTTGACGGGGAAGACCAGCGAGCGTTTGTCCCGGTTGGCCACCGAGACGAACACGGTGCCCTGGGTTGGCAGCGAGCCGTACGCCGCGGTCTGGCTCTTGGCGAACGCGCTGCCGAAGTCGCGATCGATGCCCATCACCTCGCCCGTGGACTTCATCTCGGGGCCGAGCAGCGAGTCGATCTGGCTGCCGTCAGATTTCCGGAACCGATGAAAGGGTAGGACGGCTTCCTTGACGGCAACCGGAGCATCGCGCGCGGTGGTGCCGCCGTCACCGGTGCGCGCCAACACCCCCTCCTCGCGAAGCTGGGCGATGGTGGCGCCCAGCATGACCCGCGCACAGGCTTTGGCCAGTGGCACCGCGGTGGCCTTGGAGACGAAGGGCACCGTGCGACTCGCCCGCGGGTTGGCTTCCAGCACGTAGAGCACATCGTCCTTGAGCGCGTACTGCACGTTGAGCAGACCGACCACCCCGATCCCGAAGGCGATGGCCTCAGTTGCCCGTCGAACCGACTCGATGTCACTGCGCCCCAACGTCACCGGCGGTAGCGCGCACGCCGAGTCCCCGGAGTGGATGCCGGCCTCCTCGATGTGCTCCATGACGCCGCCGATGTATACCTCGGTGCCGTCGCAGATGGCATCCACATCGATCTCGATCGCGTCTTCCAGGAATCGGTCGACCAGCACGGGGTGCTCCGGGGACAGCTCGGTGGCGCGGGTGATGTAGCCGCGCAGGGTCTCTTCGTCGTAGACGATCTCCATGCCGCGTCCGCCCAACACGTAGGACGGTCGCACCAGCACCGGGTAGCCGATGTCGCCGGCGATCCGGCGGGCCTGCTCGAAGCTCGTCGCGGTACCGAATCGGGGGGCCGGCAGGCCCGCGGCGGTCAGTACCTCACCGAAGCGGCCGCGGTCCTCGGCCAGGTCGATCGCCTCCGGCGGGGTGCCGACAATCGGCACCCCGGCCTTCTCCAGACGATCGGCCAGACCCAGCGGTGTCTGACCGCCGAGTTGCACGATGACACCGACCACGCCGAGACCCCCTCGGCCCGAGTCCTGTTCGGCGTAGTAGATCTCCAGAACATCCTCGAACGTCAGCGGTTCGAAGTAGAGCCGGTCAGCGGTGTCGTAGTCGGTGGACACCG
>JAGQTR010000076.1:1735-3302 GCA_020438915.1 Mycobacterium sp. | reverse complement strand
TGGTATCGGCACCTACGTCAAGGCCGAGTCCGAGTCCGACGCAGATGTCGGGGACCGGGCTAACGACCCGGTGCGGGTAAACGGAAACCAGGTGCGCGCCAAGGTGATCGGTGAGGGCGGCAACCTTGGTGTGACGTCACTGGGGCGTATCGAGTTCGATCTCGTCGGTGGACGGGTCAACACCGATGCAATGGACAACTCCGCCGGTGTGGATTGCTCCGATCATGAGGTCAACATCAAGATTCTGATCGACTCCCTCGTCACGGCCGGCAAAGTCGACCCCGGCCAGCGCTCCGAACTGCTGCTGTCGATGACTGATGAGGTGGGCCGTTTGGTGCTCGCCGACAATGAGAGTCAGAACGACTTGATGGGCACCAGCCGGGCCAACGCGGCCAGCCTGCTGTCGGTGCATTCTCGGATGATCAAGGACCTCGTCGAACACCGTGGGCTCAACCGTGAGCTGGAGGCGTTGCCGTCGGAGAAGGAAATCCTGCGTCGCAGCGAGGCCGGTATCGGTCTGACATCTCCGGAACTGGCGACGTTGATGGCCCACGTGAAGCTGGCGCTCAAGGCCGACTTGCTGGCCGGCGACCTGCCCGACCAGGAGGTGTTCGCCTCGCGTCTGCCGTCGTACTTCCCCTCCACCTTGCGCGAGCAGTTCAGCGCCGAGATCCGGTCGCACCAGCTGCGTCGGGAGATCGTGGCCACCATGCTGGTCAACGATTTGGTCGATACCGCTGGAATCTCGTTTGCCTATCGGGTGACCGAGGATGTCGGGGTGGCACCGATCGACGCGGTGCGCAGTTTCGTCGCAGCGAATGCAATCTTCGGATTCGGGCGGGTGTGGGGCCAGATTCGTGAAGCGGGTGCAGCCGGTGTGTCGGTGGAGGTGACCGATCGAATGACCCTCGACCTGCGGCGGCTGATCGATCGGGCGGCACGTTGGCTGCTGAACTACCGACCACAACCGCTGGCGGTGGGTGCCGAGATCAACCGTTTCGCCGAAAAGGTTGCCGCCCTGACGCCGCGGATGTCGGAATGGCTACGCGGCGACGACGAGGCGATCGTTGCCAACGAGGCCGGAGAGTTCAGCTCGCAGGGGGTGCGCGAAGATCTGGCCTACATGATCGCAACCGGGCTGTACCAATTCAGCCTGCTGGACGTGATCGACGTCGCCGACATCATCGAACGCGATCCGGCGGAGGTCGCCGAAACCTACTTCGCGTTGATGGACCACCTGGGCACCGACGGTTTGCTCACTGCGGTGTCCCGACTGTCACGGGATGACCGCTGGCACTCATTGGCGCGTCTGGCGATTCGTGACGACATCTATGGATCGCTGCGGGCACTGTGCTTCGACGTCCTCGCGGTAGGTGAGCCCGACGAAAGCGGCGAGGAGAAGATCACCGAATGGGAGCTGACGAACAGCTCCCGCGTCAGCCGGGCGCGTCGCACCCTTACCGAACTCTATGAGAGCGGTGAGCATGATTTGGCGACGCTGTCGGTGGCGGCCCGCCAGATCCGCAGCATGACCAGGACGAGCGGAACCGGAACGACCGGGTGATCG
>JAGQTR010000076.1:0-1714 GCA_020438915.1 Mycobacterium sp. | reverse complement strand
CGCTGGTCGGATATCGACATGTACCAGCACATCAACCACGCGACAATGGTCACCATCCTCGAAGAGGCCCGGATTCCATTTCTGCGTGAGCCTTTCGGCGCCGAGATCACCACGATCGGGTTGTTGATCGCGGAGGTGAACATCTCCTATAAAGGCCAGCTCCGGTTGGTCGATTCGCCCCTGCAGGTCACGATGTGGTCGAAACGCGTCAGGGCAGTGGACTTCACGGTGGGATACGAGGTGCGTTCGGTGGGCGCGCTATCGGACTCCAGGCCTGCGGTCATCGCCGACACGCAACTGGCTGCCGTTCACATCGAGGAACAACGCCTGCAGCGGCTTTCGGACCCGCAGCGAGAATATCTCCAACGCTGGACTCGATGACGGGCATCGAGCGCGGTGTGTGGGTCCAGGACCCGGGCAACCGCGACGACCTGTCGGTGTTCACCGAGCGGGCCCAGCGGTTGGACGAGGCGGCCGTCGTGCGGCTGCGCCAACGTCGGGGTGGCTTGATCGTCGCCTGGGCCGCCACCGGTTTCGATGTTCTGGCGAGCAGGGTCGTCGGCGGCCGCGTACGGCCCGCAGACCTGTGCGCGGGTGTCGACGCGCTGCTAGCCGGACTTGCGGCCATGGACCGCGACGGGTACGTCGACCCCGGCTTCGGGATGGATTCGGCGTGGCGGGGTGTCCTGCCGCCGGATGCCGGATTCGTCCATCTCGACGATGTACCCGCGCGCGCGATGCTGGATTTGGCTTCTCGGGGAGTGAGCCTGGCCAAACAACATTCCGGCGCGCACGGACCGCCGCCGTCGCTGCTGGATCAGGAGGTCATCGCCGTCACCGCGGGCGCAGACAGCGTGGGGATTCCGATGCGGTGCGTGTTTGCGTTGACCGCGATGGGATTCCTGCCGCGAACACAAATGGCAGACGATTTCGCGCCGGCGTCGGTCAGCGCCGAGGAGATGGTCCGGGTCCGGGCGACGCAGACCTGGCTGCGCCTCGATGCTCGGTTCGGCACCGTATATCGGCGTCGCGGGCACCCGGCGATAGTGCTGCGCTGAGGTGTCCCACAGCTGAGAGAACTCAGAATGGGGCGTTTACCATCGACTCGGCCGCCATCTCCAGGTAGGAGATCATCGCCTGGCGGTGAGCGTCGTCGAGTGTTTCGGAGTCGACCTCGGCCAGCGCGGTGTGCATGCAGCGCAGCCATGCGTCGCGCTCGAGGTAGCCGATCCGAAACGGCGCGTGACGCATCCGCAGCCGTGGATGCCCACGCTGGTCGGAATAGGTGCGGGGACCGCCCCAGTACTGTTCGAGGAACATCCGCAGCCGCTCCTCGGCACCGTCGAAGTCATCCTCGGGATACAGCGGACGCAGGATCTCGTCCTCGCGCACCAGGGCGTAGAACCTCGCCACGATCGTGCGGAACGTCGCGTGGCCACCCACAGCTTCATAGAACGACTGCTGCTTGCTGACTGAATGTTTGTCCGGGGCCATCACTCCCATTGTGGGCCATCGCCGTCGCCGCCTCACAGACGGGCGGTGGCCGGTGGTGGTGAAGTTCATCGGACTGACCAGCGAACACGTCCAGAATTGCCGTGCGGTCTGCGCGGATCCATGGTGGACTATCCGACGGAGGATGTATGGCGCAGCGAAAGAACAGTCGCGGCCACCGGCACCGCCGGCCCGCGGCAGGCTCACCAGGTTCGACGCCGAG
>JAGQTR010000075.1 GCA_020438915.1 Mycobacterium sp. | reverse complement strand
GACATGGTCGGCAACAACACCCCGGTGTTCTTCATGCGCGACCCGATGAAGTTCCAGAACTTCATCCGCAGCCAGAAGCGTATGCAGGCCACCAACCTGCGCGACCACAACATGCAGTGGGACTTCTGGACGCTGTCACCGGAGTCCGCGCACCAGGTCACCTGGCTGATGGGCGACCGCGGCATCCCGAAGACCTGGCGGAATATGAACGGCTACTCCAGCCACACCTACAGCTGGCTCAACGACGCCGGTGAACTGTTCTGGGTGAAGTATCACTTCAAGACCGACCAGGGCAACGACTTCCTCACCCAGGAGGACGCCGATCGTTTGGCCGGTGAGGACGGCGACTACCACCAGCGCGACCTGTACACCTCGATCGCCGACGGCAACTTCCCGAGCTGGACGCTGAAGGTCCAGATCATGCCGTTCGAAGAAGCCAAGACCTACCGTTTCAACCCCTTCGACCTGACCAAGGTGTGGCCGCACAGCGACTATCCGCTGCATGAGGTCGGCAAGATGACGTTGAACCGCAACGTCACCGACTACCACGCGGAGATCGAGCAGGCGGCATTCGAACCCAACAACATCGTTCCCGGTACCGGTCTGAGCCCGGACAAGATGCTGCTGGCGCGCGGATTCTCCTACTCCGATGCGCACCGCGCGCGACTGGGCGTGAACTACAAGCAGATCCCGGTCAACGAACCTCACGTCGAGGTGCGCGCCTACAGCAAGGACGGCGCCATGCGGATCCGCAATGCGACCGATCCCGTGTACACCCCGAACTCGATGGGCGGACCTGAGGCGGATCCGGCGCGTGCGGCCGAAGTGCACTGGGCCTCTGATGGTGACATGGTCCGCGAGGCCTACACGTTGCGTGCCGACGACGACGATTGGGGCCAGGCCGGCACCATGGTGCGTGAGGTTCTCGACGACGCGGCCCGGGACCGACTGGCGCACAACATCATCGGTCACGTGTCCCAGGGTGTGCGCGAACCGGTGCTGTCGCGGGTGTTCGAGTATTGGCGCAACGTCGACGCCGACTTGGGCAAGAAGGTCGAGGAGGGTGTGCGGGCCAACTTGACGGACTGATCTGCGTGCCGCGCCGAGGCTGGCATGATCGGACTCATGAGCATCGACGTCGTCTACACCGCAGAATCGACAGCCACCGATGGAGGCCGCGACGGCCACGTGAAATCCACCGACGGCAAGATCGATCTTGACACCCGTCCGCCGAAGGAGATGGGAGGCAGCGGCGAAGGGGTGAACCCTGAACTGCTGTTCTCGGCCGGTTACGCCGCCTGCTTCCTGGGTGCCCTACGGATGGTCGCCAAGAACGAGAAGATCACAGTCGACGGCGCCAGCGGCATCACCGCCAAGATCGGATTCGGGAAAGATTCCGAGGGTGGCTTCGGGCTGACCGCCGAGCTGATCGGCTACCTGCCCGGGCTCGAGCAGAGCGTCGCCGACGATCTGATGGCCAAGGCACACACGGTGTGTCCGTACTCCAAGGCCACCCGGGGCAACATCGAGGTCAAGCTCGCGGCCAAGGTGACATGAAGGTCGTTGCGCTCGGTCTCGCGGTAGGCCTGGGGCTGGCCCTGGCGCCGGCGGCTTCGGCGCGGCCGTCCGATCCCGGGGTGGTGAACTACGCCGTGCTCCCGAAGGGTTCGGTCAGCAACATCGTGGGTGCACGCCTGGGCTTCGAGTGGACGTTCACCAACCCGTTCCAGTCCTTCTACGTCGATAACCCGGCGTGCAACAACTGGGCCGATATCGGGCTGCCGGAGGTGTACAACGATCCGGATCTGGCGGCGTTCAACGGGGCGGTGGCCCAGGAATCCGCCACTGACATGTCGCACTTCGTCAAACAGGCGGTCGGTGTGTTCGCGACCTCCGAGGCCGCCGCGCGTGCTTTCGGCCGGGTTGTCGACCGCACTGCGGGATGTAACGGGCAGACCACGGCCATGCATCTGGACAACTTCACGACCCAGGTGTGGACGTTCACCGGCGGCCCGGTGACCGCGACCGAAGCCGACTGGGTCAAGCAGGAGGCCGGCACCGACCGACGGTGCTTCGTGACGACCCGTATGCGGGAGAACGTTCTGTTGCAGGCCAAGGTCTGTCAGTCGGGTAACGGAGGTCCGGCGGTCAATGTGCTCGCCGGCGCCATGCAGAACACCCTCGGTCAGTAGCGAGCCGTAACGCGCGAATTCGGGTACCCGTAATCGACATGTCACCGGCCGAACTACTCACATTGTCGGTGCCCTCATCGAAGATGGGTACACATTCAGCGACCGTTGCCGACCGGGAGGCTGCTTGGAATGTCTCGCACGATGGAATGCGACGGTGCCGGTGCCGCGTGCGCAGAACCGGCCAGTGCCGAACCGGCCGGCACCCCGTTGGCCAGCGCCGGGGACGCCGCGCAGCACCTCGTCGACGGCTGTTTGACGCCCGGACCGGTGGGCCGGGTGGGCCTGGAGATCGAGGCGCACTGCTACGACCTGGCCGTCCCGTCGCGGCGGCCCGGGTGGGACGAATTGACCGCAGC
>JAGQTR010000074.1 GCA_020438915.1 Mycobacterium sp. | reverse complement strand
GTTCGAGTCCTGGTACCCCAGCCAACGCAAGTGATTAGGTCAGCATTCTCCGCTGAGCTATGCTTGCCTACCGGAAATAGTTCTGGCCCCCGTCGTCTAGCGGCCTAGGACGCCGCCCTCTCACGGCGGTAGCGTGGGTTCGAATCCCATCGGGGGTACCCTGATTTCTATAGTCGGCGCGTCAACGCGTCGGCGGCCGCAACCAGGTCGGCAGCCCATCGTGCGCCGGGGCGTCGGCCCATCCGGTCGATCGGGCCCGAAACCGACACCGCCGCAATCACCGTGCCACCCGCGTCCCGCACCGGTGCCGACACGCTGGCGACGCCCGGCTCTCGTTCGGCCGCACTCTGTGCCCACCCCCGTTTGCGCGTCTCGGTCAGCGTTCGGTCGGTGAACGTCGCCGACGGCAGCACCGCCTGCTGGGTCGCCGGATCGGCGTAGGCGAGGAGCACTTTGGCGCCAGATCCGGCGTTCATCGGTAGCCGCGCCCCAACCGGCACCGTATCGCGAAGTCCGGCAGGTGGTTCCAGGGCGGCGATGCAGATTCGGGCGGTGCCCTCACGGCGGTACAGCTGCACACTCTCGCCGGTGAGCTCTCGTAGCCGCGGCAGCACCGTGGCGCCGGCGGACAGCAGCGGATCGCGGATGTGGCCGGCGAGCTCGGTGACGCCGGGACCCAGGCGCCATTGCCCGTCACCGTCGCGGGCCAACAACCGGTGCACCTCCAGTCCCACTGCGAGCCGGTGGGCGGTGGCTCGCGGGAGGTCGGTGCGCTCACAGAGTTCGGCCAGGCCGCAGGGTGACTCCGCTACTGCGTGCAGCACCCCCACGGCTTTGTCCAGCACGCCGATACCGCTATCCTGTCTCACACAGAGATACTAGCGTCCCAGATTGTGAGATTGTTCAATGGCCATCGCGAACCAGCCCCGCACGCTCGCCGAGAAGGTGTGGAGCGATCACGTCGTTGTCCCCGGGCCGGGCGAGGGTGCCTCGCGTGAGCCGGATCTGATCTACATCGACCTTCATCTCGTCCACGAGGTCACCAGCCCACAGGCTTTCGACGGACTGCGTCTGGCCGGCCGGCCGGTTCACCGGCCCGATCTGACGATCGCCACCGAGGATCACAACGTGCCGACGATTGACATCGATCAGCCGATCGCCGATGTGATTTCGCGGACCCAAGTGGAGACGCTTCGCCGCAACTGCGAAGAGTTCGGCATCCGGTTGCATCGGATGGGCGACATCGAGCAGGGCATCGTCCACATCATCGGACCGCAGCTGGGGCTGACCCAACCCGGCATGACCGTCGTATGCGGCGACAGTCACACCTCCACCCACGGCGCATTCGGCGCGCTGGCCATGGGTATCGGCACTTCCGAGGTCGAGCATGTGCTTGCCACCCAGACGCTGTCGTTGAGGCCGTTCAAGACGATGGCGGTCAATGTCGAGGGCGTACTACCGGCCGGGGTCAGCGCCAAGGACGTCATCCTCGCGGTCATCGCCAAAATCGGTACCGGCGGAGGCCAGGGGCATGTGATCGAATACCGCGGCAGCGCCATCGAATCATTGTCGATGGAGGGCCGGATGACGATCTGCAACATGAGTATCGAAGCAGGGGCCCGCGCCGGGATGGTCGCGCCCGACGAGACGACGTTCGAGTTCCTGCGTGGCCGGCCCCACGCGCCCACCGGAGCCGAATGGGACGCCGCCGTCGCCGCGTGGAGCCTGCTGCGTACCGACGAGGGCGCCGAATTCGACGTCGAGGTAGACATCGACGCATCGACGTTGAGTCCCTTCGTCACGTGGGGGACCAACCCGGGTCAGGGTGTTCGACTCGCAGATGCCGTCCCCGACCCTGAGCAGATAGTCGACGACGGTGAACGTCAGGCTGCCGAAAAGGCGTTGGCCTACATGGACCTTCGCCCCGGCACCGCCATGCGCGATATCTCCGTCGACACGGTATTCGTCGGATCCTGCACCAACGGTCGCATCGAGGATCTGCGGGTGGTCGCCGATATCCTTCGCGACCGCAAGGTGGCTGCCGGAGTCCGGATGCTGATCGTCCCCGGCTCGATGCGCGTGCGCGCCCAGGCCGAATCCGAGGGCTTGGGCGAGATCTTCGCGGCTGCGGGTGCGCAATGGCGGCAGGCGGGCTGTTCGATGTGCCTCGGTATGAACCCCGATCAGCTCTCGCCCGGCCAGCGGTGCGCCTCGACGTCCAACCGCAATTTCGAGGGCAGGCAGGGCAAAGGCGGTCGCACGCACTTGGTGTCGCCGGCGGTCGCCGCGGCGACCGCCGTCCGCGGCACTCTGTCCTCGCCGGCCGATCTGCCTGTAATGGCGAACCCCCGAAACCGGCTCTGAGATCCGACAGGAGACTGTGATGGAAGCCTTTCGCACCCATACCGGGATCGGCGTGCCGCTGCGCCGCTCCAATGTCGACACCGACCAGATCATTCCGGCGGTCTACTTGAAGCGGGTGACACGAACGGGATTCGAGGACGGCCTGTTCGCGGCATGGCGTAACGATCCCTCGTTCATCCTCAATCAAGCGCCATTCGACCAAGGCTCCGTCTTGGTGGCCGGACCGGATTTCGGCACCGGTTCATCACGCGAACACGCGGTCTGGGCTCTCATGGACTTCGGATTCCGGGTGGTGATCTCATCGCGGTTCGCCGATATCTTCCGCGGCAACGCAGGCAAAGCGGGGCTGTTGGCCGCAGAAGTCGCACAGGACGACGTGGAATTGTTGTGGAAGCTCATCGAGGAGCACCCGGGTCTGGAAATCACTGTGAATCTACAAGATCGGACCGTCACCGCGGGAACGGTCATGGTGCCGTTCAACATTGACGACTACACCGCGTGGCGGCTGCTTGAGGGGCTCGACGATATAGGCCTTACGCTGCGGAAACTCGAGCAGATCCAGGCGTATGAGGCGCGCAGACCCGAGTGGAAACCGCGTACCCTGCCTGCCTGAAAAGTTACGTCGACGGCCGAAATCACACCACTCCGATTCGGTTTTCACGACCCCCGGCAGGAGGTCAAGGGCGGCAAGCGGATTGAAAATAATTCGCTGGCTCTCCCCTGAAATTGCGCGTGGCTCTTGGAAATCAGCAGTCATTGGGTTTACCGTGTCCCCTAGTCGGTTCAAAGAGGACCACTTGTATTCGGAGGTTTTGCATGAATAAAGCAGAGCTCATCGACGTACTCACGGAGAAATTGGGCTCGGATCGTCGGCAAGCGACTGCGGCGGTTGAGAATGTCGTTGACACCATTGTCCGTGCGGTTCACCGGGGTGAGAGCGTCACGATCACCGGCTTCGGTGTTTTCGAACAGCGTCGTCGCGCCGCTCGCGTCGCGCGCAACCCGCGCACCGGCGAGACGGTGAAGGTCAAGCCAACCTCCGTGCCGGCGTTTCGCCCTGGTGCACAGTTCAAGGCCGTTGTCTCTGGTGCACAGCGACTCCCAGCAGATGGCCCCGCCGTCAAGCGCGGTGTGACGGCCGGCACCGCCCGTAAGGCGGCCAAGAAGGCTCCGGCTAAGAA
>JAGQTR010000073.1 GCA_020438915.1 Mycobacterium sp. | reverse complement strand
ACCGGCTTGCCGATCTCCTCGGCGATGGCCTTGGCGTCCTGGGCGGAATCGGTGACCCGGCCGGGGGTTGTCGGGACATTGTGCTTGGCGAACAGTTCCTTCGCCTGATACTCGAAGAGATCCATGGCCTCCGAAACACCCCTGCCTGTCTGTCGTTGTTATCCGCAGTCGCTGCGACTCTCCCACCCGCCGAACTCTCACGAAGGTGTTTGGTCCCGCCGGGCTCGGGGGAACTTTATCGACACCGTTGCCCGCCAGCGCCACCGCCTCCCGTGATGTGGGTTATCTCACCGCGCCCTGACCGTGATTCAAGTCACAATCGGTGGCGGAACACCGTCTCGGGTTGGCACTTTGAATGGAATTTGGTTAACGTCCCCTGGTCTAGATAACGGTCTGATCACGACGACAAGGATTTTTCAGGTTGCCTCAGCATCGTTCACCTCGGCCCGCCGAGGAACTTCCGACGAGCGTCAGCACCGGAAAATTCCGCACTAGACGCGCCGTGCCGGAGCCAGGTCTCACCGAGGTGACCGACATCATTCCGTTCAACGAATTCGGCCAGATAGGCGATCCCGCCGACTCAGACTCCCTGTCAGACGGCGCGTTCGACCGCGACGCGCAGGTCATTGCAGCCCCTGAGCTCGACGACATGCACGACACCGACGACCTAATGCCGCTCCGTCTGGAAGTGCCGACGAAATTTCGGACGCGGCGACGCGCGGCCACCCGCGGCTACCGCGACAGCCACACCGACGTCAGTGACGGCACCGCGACAACCGACGTCATCGACATGCGCGGCCGTGAAGGGCTCCACCGCAAGACCGAGGTTCCGGTCAAAGGTCGCCTCATGGTCGCCGCGATGGCCGTCGGAGCCACTGCGGCGGGCGCCTACACGATGACCCACCAGATGCAGAAAGCTCCCGCGGAGACGGTCCTCGCGGCCGGCGAGACCACGATGGGCGGCGGCGCCGTCATCACCGGCTCGGTCGACGGTATGCAGGTGGTGACGGTCACTCCGGCCGCGAACTCGGCCGTGCACGCCGAGGAGATCACCAAGGCCGCGGCGTTCGCCCAGGAGCGGGCCGAACGTGAAGCCCGTCTAGTGCGGCCGCAGTTCGCGATGCCGACGCGCGGCGTGTGGACATCCGGGTTCGGCTACCGCTGGGGTGTGCTGCACGGCGGGATCGACATCGCCAACTCGATCGGCACCCCGATTCTGGCTGCCGCCGACGGTGTGGTCACCGAGGTCGGGCCCACCGCCGGCTACGGCGCCTACGTCAAGATCAAACACTCCGATGGCACCGTGACGCTCTACGGTCACATCAACAGCTGGCTGGTCAGCCCCGGCGAGCGGGTCATGGCCGGCGATCAGATCGCGACCATGGGCAACCGGGGCAACTCGACTGGTCCACACCTGCACTTCGAGGTGCTGCTCAACGGCTCCGACCGGGTCGACCCCGTCGGGTGGCTTTCCAAGCGGGGGCTGACCCCCGGCGGCTACGTTGGCTGAGTGCCCCGAGACGACGATCCGGAATCACACACCCGCATCATCCGTCGCGCCCCACTGAGCGCACCCTCACCGGCGTCTTCTGAGCCGGTTACGAGCATCATCCGTCGGCACCCGACCGGTGAAATCCCCACCGCGTCGTCCGAACGCGCATCGTCGGAACCCGCGACCACTGTCGTCCCCGCTTCTCAAGTGCACGACACCCCTTCCCGCGCGAAGCCGGTCGCGGTGGGACCGTCGCGTTCCGCCGCGGCCGACCCGAAGCCGGCGATCGTCACCGCCGTCGTGAGCATCCTGTCGGGGTGGGCGACCGCGGTCATTGCGACGGACCTGATCACCGGGTGGTGGGGCACCGACCTGTTGTTCTGCGTCGCGGTCGGCTTCCTGGCGACGATCTCGGCTGCGGGCACGATCGGCGGCGTAATCGCATTGCTGCTGCGCCAGCGGATCGGCCGCCTCCTGATCGTTGTCGGGTCGGTGGTTGCGATGCTGATCTTCGCGAGCTTGTTCGTCGCGGGCGCGAAGCTGCCCGCGGTGGTGTTCGCCATGCCATTGCTGCCGTTGGCCTCGATCGGGCTGGCGTTGCTGCCGGACACCGCGCGTTGGAGCCGGACGGGGTCCTAGAGCTTGGACACCGGCGCGTGGTTGTGCATCAGCTTCACCCGGCCGGCACTGCCGAAGTCGATCAGCGACATCGCGGACTCGCCGACGCCCGACACCTCCTCGACCCTGCCGAGACCGTACTTGTCGTGGGTGACCCGATCGCCCGGCTCCAGCACCAGCAATAGGCGCTTCCCTGCCGACGACCGCGTCGGCGAGGGCCGTCTGCTATCGAGGGTGCCGAACCGGCCCGCCCCACTCATCGGCGCCGAGAACGACGGCGCCTGCTCGGTGCGACGCCAGTCGATGAGTTCCTGCGGAATCTCCCGAAGGAAGCGGGATTCGGGATTCAGCATCGGCTGCCCCCACGACGAACGCACCTTGGCGCGGCTGAGGTACAGACGCTGACGGGCCCGGGTGATACCGACATAGGCCAGTCGGCGCTCCTCGGACAACTCGCCTGGATCGCCGAGGGCACGCATGTGCGGAAACATCCCGTCTTCCCATCCGGTGACGAAAACCACCGGAAATTCGAGACCCTTGGCGGTGTGCAACGTCATCATCGTCACAACGCCCGCTCCGTGTTCTGGAATGTCGTCGGCGTCGGCGACCAGTGATACCCGCTCCAGGAAGGCCGCCAGCACACCGGTGTCGGGAACATCCTCGTCCTCGGGGTCCGCTTCGGCAAGCGCCCTCGCGTTCGCCAGGTCGGTGCTGAATTCATGGGCGACACTGACTAATTCGTTCAGGTTGTCCAACCGCGCCAGATCCTGCGGATCGCTGGAAGACTCGAGTTCCCGGCGGTAACCGGTGCGGTCGAGCACCGCCTCCACCAGATCACCGAGCTCGCCGTCGAGCATGGCCCGCAGCCCGTCCAGCAGCGCGACGAACCCGGCGATCGCCTTCTCCGAGCGGGTGTTGAGCATCGGCACCCTGCCTTCAGCGGCCGCCACCAATGCGTCGTTGAAGGTTGCACCAGTACTTTCGGCGTACACCGCCACACACGCCTCGGCCCGGTCCCCGATCCCGCGACGCGGGGTGTTGAGGATGCGCCGCATGCTCACCGAATCGCCGGGGTTATCCAGCACCCGCAGGTAGGCGACGATGTCCCGGATCTCTTTTCGCTCGTAGAAGCGCACCCCCCCAACGACTTTGTACGGGATACCGGCCCGGATGAAGACTTCTTCGATGGCACGTGAGGAATTGTTGGTGCGGTAGAAGACCGCCACGTCGTTGTACGAGAAACCGCCGGCCGACGACGCCGCACTGTCGGACAGCTCGTCGATCTGCTGGGCGACGAAGCGCGCCTCGTCGTGCTCGTTGTCGGCGACGTAGCCGACGATGAGGTCACCGTTCCCGGCGTCGGTCCACAACCGCTTCTCCCGCCGACCGACGTTACGGGCGATCACCGAGTTGGCCGCATTCAGGATGGTTTGGGTAGAGCGATAGTTCTGCTCGAGCAGAATCGTTGTGGCATTGGGGAAGTCGCGCTCGAAATCCTCGATGTTGCGGATCGTCGCGCCACGGAACGCATAGATGGACTGATCGGCGTCGCCGACCACGCACAGCTCGGCGGGCGGCACCTCAGCGGCGTCGGCGGATCCGAGCGCGCCAACTCCCACGAGCTCGCGCACCAACACATATTGGGCATGGTTGGTGTCCTGATATTCGTCAACCAGGATGTGCCGGAACCGGCGCCGGTAGTACTGCGCGATCTGCGGAAATGCCTGCAGCACAGCGACTGTCTCACCGATCAGATCATCGAAGTCCAGCGCGTTGGCCGCGCGCAACCTGCGCTGGTACTCGCCGTAGACCTCGGCGATGGTGCGCGCCAAATCGTCGGCAGCTTCGGAGGCTTCGGCTTGCGCCTGCTCCGGACCGATCAGCTCATTCTTGAGGTTGGAGATGCCGTTGGCGAGCAGCCGCGGTGAGTGCCGCTTGGTGTCCAGCCCCATGTCCTTGCCGATCATCAGTAGCAGGCGGCGCGAGTCGTCGGCGT
>JAGQTR010000072.1 GCA_020438915.1 Mycobacterium sp. | reverse complement strand
TCTTCTCCTGCGCCAGCAGCGGCTTCACCCGGGCGGGCGAACCTTCGCCGACGAAGATCACTCCCGGGCGTCCGATCACCCGGTGCACGGCATCGAAATGGCCGGTGGCCGCCACCCCCGGGGTGACCCGCCACTTGCCGCGCAAGTTCTCCAGCGCCCAGGCGGCCGCTCCGGTCTGGCCCTCGGCCTTGCGGTAAACCGACTTCTGGGCGCGTCGGCCGAAGATGATGAACGCCACCAAGCCGCCCAGCACCACGCCAAGCGGGATCATCATGTACGTCGTGAATCCGCCGGCGAAGATTCCCGCCGCCACGGACGCGGCGACGATCAGCACGAAGGCGCCGATCATGTAGGGAAGCAGACGCGTGTCCTCTTTGCGTTGCATCTGGAAGGCCTGCCACAGCTGGCTGCGCCGCTGTTTGGCGGCCGCCTTGCGGGTGGCTTTCGCCTCCTCTTTCGCGGCACGATTGGCCGCCTTCTTGACCTCCGCGGAATTGCGCGATTTCGCCATTGGTTCAGGATACGGAGTCTGATGTCGCCGCAGTGGCGGCTCCGGTGTCCGGTGCTGCCGACGCGGTGGCTCCGGCCGTTCGGGACGCGACGGTTTGGGTGTACAGCCTGCCG
This sequence comes from Mycobacterium sp., assembly GCA_020438915.1. Lineage (GTDB taxonomy): Bacteria > Actinomycetota > Actinomycetes > Mycobacteriales > Mycobacteriaceae > Mycobacterium. The sequence goes on along the minus strand of JAGQTR010000072.1, from coordinate 2,658 downwards.
GCTCGATACGACGAGCGGACCAGCGGACCGGCCAACACCCCGGCATAGCCCAGCCCGGCTGCGTACCGCTCGTACTCGACGAACTCGTCCGGGTGGACCCACCGCTCGACGGGGTGGTGGCGCGCCGACGGCCGCAGATACTGGGTGATGGTCACGATGTCGCACCCGGCCTCATACAGATCCCGCAGCGTGACACGCACCTCTTCGGGAGTCTCTCCCATCCCGAGGATCAGGTTGCTCTTGGTGACCAATCCGAAATCGCGGGCCATCGTGATCACCGAGAGGCTGCGTTCGTAGCGAAACCCAGGACGGATCCGCTTGAAGATGCGTGGCACGGTTTCGACGTTGTGCGCCATCACTTCTGGGCGCGATTCGAAGACCTGATCGAGTAATGCGGGGTCGGCATTGAAGTCGGGGATCAACAACTCCACGCCGGTGTTCGGGTTGAGCGCCTTGATCTGGCGGACTGTCTCGGCGTACAACCACGCGCCGCCATCAGGTAGATCATCACGGGCAACGCCGGTGACAGTGGAGTAGCGCAGCCCCATCGCCTGCACGCTTTCGGCCACCCGCCGCGGCTCGTCGCGGTCCAGATCGGTGGGCTTTCCGGTGTCGATTTGGCAGAAGTCGCAGCGCCGGGTGCACTGCTCGCCGCCGATCAGGAAGGTGGCTTCACGGTCTTCCCAGCACTCGAAGATATTGGGGCAGCCGGCTTCCTCGCACACCGTGTGCAGCCCCTCGCGACGCACCAACGACTTCAGTTCGGTGTACTCCGGCCCCATCTTGGCTCGGGTCTTGATCCATGGTGGTTTGCGCTCGATCGGCGTCTGCGCGTTGCGCACTTCGAGCCGCAGCAGCTTGCGTTTACCCGGATCGACACTCACTGCAACGATGCTACTGCGTCAGTGCCGATTCGGCCCAAGCGCTGATCCGGCGCCCGTGCCGAGTCGGTCGCCGAGCAGCCGACCGTCGAGTGCGTCGCACACCGCATCGGCGACGTGGTCGAGGACATCCTCGACACCGACCCTGCGGCCCAGTTCGGTGGTCAGCGACGCCACCCCAGCATCGGCGATACCGCAGGGCACGATGGAGCCGAACGCGCCGAGGTCACAGTCACAGTTAAGGGCGAAGCCGTGCATTGTGGTAGCTCGCGCCACCCTGACCCCGATTGCGCCGACCTTGCGGGCGGGCCGGTCGGCGTCGCCGGGGACCCATACCCCGGAGCGGCCTTCGACCCGCCCCGTCTGCAGTCCCAGGTGGGCGCACACAGCTATCAACGAGTCTTCAAGTCGCCGAACAAAGTTCACGACGTCCAGGGGCTCGGCAAGGCCGATGATCGGGTATCCGACGAGTTGTCCGGGGCCGTGCCAGGTGATCTTGCCGCCACGGTCGGTGTCGATGACCGGCGTGCCGTCCACGGGACGTTCGTGGTCCAGGGTGCGCCGACCTGCCGTATACACCGGGGGATGCTGCAGCAGAAGCAGCGTGTCGGGGCCGCCGGCGGCGCGCGCGTTGGCCAGTTCGCGCTGCAGATCCCACGCCCCCTGGTAGTCCATGACGCCCAGTCGCCGCACCTGCACGGGCGCGTGGTCGGACCGGATCGATGCCGTCATGGGAGCAGACGCTACTCGCCGACGGGTCAGTCGTCGTTGCGGGCAGTGGCGAATGTCAGGGCCTCGCCGATGGTGTTGTGGTGGAAGTGGAAACCTGCACGCTCCAGCGCCGCGGGAATCGCGCGCTGGCTACCCAGCATGCCTTCATCGGCGAATTCACCGAACAGCGTCCGCAGCGCAAATCCCGGAACCATCAACGGGGTTGGGCGATTCATGATCCGCCCGAGCGCGGTGGTGAACTCGGCGTTGGTGACCGGCGCGGGCCCGGTGAAGTTGACGGGTCCGGCCAGGTCATCGTTGGAGATCGCGAACAGCAGGGCACGCACCTGATCCTCGAGGCTGATCCAGGGCAGATACTGGCGACCGTTGCCCAGACGCGCGCCGAGCCCCAGTGCGAACAGCGGCTTGAGTCGGCTGAGCATGCCACCTGCCGGGGCGATCACCAGGCCGGTGCGGGTCAAGACCACCCGCAGACCGGCGCGCACCGCGGGGGTGGTCGCCGCTTCCCAGTCCACCGCGAGCCTGGCGAGGAAGTTGTGCCCGGGAGCAGCGGTCTCGTCGACCGGATGGGTGCCGGCGTCGCCGTAGTAACCCACGGCGCTCGCGTTGATCAGGACGGGCACCCCGGCGTCGACGACAGCGTTGGACAACACCTCGGTGGGTCCGATACGGCTGTCGCGCAGGCTCTGCTTGAATGCGCCGGACCAGCGTTTCTGCCCGATGTTGACACCGCACAGGTTGACCACCGCAGCCACTCCGTGCAGCGCGCCGGGATCGAACTCGCCGCTGTCGGGGTTCCAGTACACCTCATCGGCGCTCGACGGCGCCCGTCGCACGATCCGCAGGACTCGGTGGTCGGTGGCACGCAGCGCGTAGACCAGCGCCGTACCGATCAGACCGGAAGATCCCGCGACCGCGATAACCGAATCCGAGGGCATCGACACTATTTCTACAGACCCAGATCTGCCTCGAACGCACCTTCTTCGAGGCGCCGTTTGATCGTGCTCACGAACCGCCCGGCGTCGGCGCCGTCGATCAGACGGTG
>JAGQTR010000071.1 GCA_020438915.1 Mycobacterium sp. | reverse complement strand
CGCGAGCGCGGCGTCGCCCGGCTCGCGACGCACTGGGACCCGATCTGCCGCGTCGACGTGGTGGGTGACGAGAACGCCGACGACGCGCTGCGCGTGTACCAGGACGGCGACGCGCCGACCTGGATCCCGTCGAAGGACAAGCCGGACGACCAGTTCGTGTCGTCGCACCTCGCGCTCGCGTACATGATGAAGTTCGCGCCGGACGCCGCGAAGCGCGACAAGGCGCTGGTGATCGGCGTGGGGGGCGGACACGACATCCGCACCGCGCTGGTGATGGGCGCGACGCGGGTGCTCGGCGCCGAGATCAACGAGTCGACCGCGGCGATGATGCGCGAGCGGTTCGACGCCTACTCGGGCGGGCTGTACACCGACCCTCGGGTCGAGATCGTCGTCGCCGACGGGCGCTCGGTCGTGGCCCGCTCCGACGAGACCTTCGACGTCATCCAGATCACCGGCGCGGACACCTACGCCGCGCTGGCGTCGGGCGCGAACCTCGTCGCGGAGTCGTACCTCTACACGTCCGACGCGCTCGACGACTACCTGTCCCACCTGAACGACGAGGGCGTGCTCGCGGTGCTGCGCTGGCGCTTCCGGCCGCCGCGCGAGACCCTGCGCCTGGTCGGGATGGCCGCGCTCGCCCTGAAGCGGGCCGGGGCCGCCGACCCGTCGCGGCACATCGCGGTGATCAACGTCGACTCCAAGGGCAACCTGTTCGGCGGGACCGAGGTGCAGGCGCGCTACGCGGTGACCCTGGTCAAGAAGACCCCGTTCACCGACGGCGAGCGCGGGCTGCTGCGACGGTTCTGCAAGGAGCACCCGACCGGCCACTACTCCGTGGCCTACCTCCCCGGCGACCCCGGCGAGCCCGAGTTCGAGGGCTACCTGTCGGCCATCCAGGAGGGACCGGCCGCGCAGCGGGCGTTCGAGGACGCCTACGCCTACGCGATCGACCCGGTGAGCGACGACCGCCCGTTCTTCTTCCAGTTCTTCCGCGGCCGCGACGTCGTGTCGGAGCGCGAGGAAGAGCGCGGGAAGGAGCACTTCTTCAGCGTGATCGGCGGCGGTCCGGCGGGACTGCAGGTCCTGTGGTACTCGATGGGCGCGGCGCTGATCCTGGTCGTCCTGCTGGTGCTCGCGCCGCTCGCGGTGCTGCGGCGCGACGGCCTGCGCGTCCCCGGCGGCGGCCGCCTGGTGGTGTTCTTCGTCGCGGTGGGGCTGGCCTACCTGATGGTCGAGATCGCGACGATGCAGCGGCTGACGCTGTACCTCGGCCACCCGCTGTTCGCCCTCTCGCTCGGCCTGACCACGTTCCTCGTGGCCTCCGGGCTCGGCGCCGCGGCGTCGGCGCGGGTGGCGGCCGGCGGCGAGCGCCGCGGCGCGACGATCGGCGCGGTGCTCGTGGTCGTCATGCTCGCGTTCCACGCGTTCGCGGTGCCGTCGATCCTCGAGGCGACGCTGCACCTCTCGACCGTCGCGCGCTGCGCGCTCGCGGTGGTGCTCATCGCGCCGCTCGCGTTCTTCATGGGGTTCCCGTTCCCCCTCGGTCTGCGCCGGGCGCGCGCGCAGGACCCGCGCCTGCTGCCGTGGGCGTTCGGGGTCAACGGCGGCGCGTCGGTCATCGCGAGCGTCCTGGCGATCCTGTTCGCGATGGACCACGGCTTCTCGGCCGTGCTCGTGTTCGGCGCCGCGCTGTACGCGACCGCCGCGATCACCCTCCCGGCGTCGGCTCGAGCCGGAGCGACGCCGAGTTGATGCAGTAGCGCTGGCCGGTCGGCGCGGGGCCGTCATCGAAGACGTGGCCGAGGTGTGAATCGGCGTGGCGAGATCGCACCTCGACCCGCACCATGCCGTAGCTGCGATCGGTGTGCTCGACGACGTCCTCCTTGCTCAGGGGCTTGGTGAAGGACGGCCAGCCGGTGCCGGAGTCAAACTTGTCGAGGGAGGAAAACAGCGGCTCGCCCGACACCACGTCGACGTAGAGCCCGGGCTCGTGGTTGTCCCAGTACTGGCCGGTGAAGGGCCGCTCGGTGCCGTCGCGTTGGGTGACGTGGTACTGCTCGGGCGACAGCGCGTCGACAGCCTCGGGATTCTTGTGGTAACGCTGAGTCTTGTCGTGTTGCGGGCTCATAGTGGCCGGTATAACCACCGGTGCGCCGGTCTTAATCCATTCCGTCGGCCGCCGCACGGCGGTGTCCGGCTGGACCCTCGACAAGCTTGGGTAGAACGTGTTCTAGTTTCTGGTGTGACAGCAGATACCTTCACCCGCGAAGAGCTCGCCGAGGCGTTCGCCGAGTTCGAGAAGACGGTCGAGCGTGCCGCGCAGACGCGCAACTGGGATCCATGGGTTGACCAGTACACCGAAGACGTCACCTATATCGAGCACGCCGCCGGCACGATGCACGGGCGCGAACAGGTGCGGCCGTGGATCTGGCGGACGATGGAGACCTTCCCGGGCAGCTACATGACGGCATTCCCGTCGCTGTGGCGGGTTTATGACGAGGCGACTGCCCGCGTCATCTGCGAACTCGACAACCCGATGCGCGACCCGGGTGACGGCAGCATCGTCAGTGCCACCAACATCTCGATAGTCACCTACGCCGGTGGCGGGAAGTGGTGTCGCCAGGAGGACATCTACAACCCGTTGCGGTTCGTCTCGGCGACGGTGAAATGGTGCCGGAAGGCCGAGGAGCTCGGCGCGCTACCCGACGTGGCGGCCGAGTGGATGGCGAGATATGCCCCCGGTGGTCGGGGCGCCGAGTGAGCGCACTGGTCATCGGCGCCAACGGCTTTCTCGGCAGCCACGTGACCCGTCAACTTGTCGCCGACGGTGTGGACGTCGCGGTGATGGTGCGCGACGGAGCCAACACCACCGGCATCGACGATCTGAACGTGACGCGCTTCGTCGGCGACATCTGGAACAGTGAGGTGTTGCGGGAGGCGATGACCGGCCGGGAGGTGGTCTACTACTGCGTCGTCGACACCCGTGGGTGGCTACGTGACCCTGCGCCGCTGTTCGGCACCAACGTCGAGGGAACCCGCAATGTCCTCGATGTCGCTGCCGACCCCGCCGTCGGCGCCGGCATGAAGAAGTTCGTGTTCACCAGCAGCTACGTCACCGTCGGCCGCCGGCGCGGTCACGTCGCCACCGAGTCCGACATGATTTCCGAACGCGGTGTGACCTCCTACGTCCGGTCCCGGGTGCAGGCCGAGAACCTGGTCCTGGAATACGCCCGCCACCGCGGGCTACCCGCGGTGGCGATGTGTGTGTCCACGACCTATGGCAACGGTGACTGGGGGCGCACCCCGCACGGCGCGATCATCGCTGCCGCGGCGTTCGGCAAGCTGCCGTTCGTGATGAGTGGCATCGAGCTGGAAGCAGTAGGGATCGAGGACGCGGCGCGCGCCCTGATACTCGCCGCGGACAAGGGCCGCGTCGGCGAGCGCTACCTGATCTCGGAAAAGATGATTTCCAACGCCGAGGTGGTGCGGATCGCCGCCGAGGCCGCCGGCGTTGCCCCGCCCGCGAGGCGGATCCCGCTGGCGTTTTCGTACGTGCTGGCGGCACTGGGCAGCATGAAGGCCCGCCTGAAGGGTTCCGATGAGCGACTGTCGCTGAGCTCGCTGCGCCTGATGCGGGCCGAGGCGCCAGTGGATTGCAGCAAGGCTGAACGTGAATTAGCTTGGCAGCCAAGACCGGTGGAGGATTCAATCCGCGAAGCCGCGAGATTTTGGGCAGCTCAGCGCGACGCCAGACGAGCGAGCGAACCGCGCGGTTGAGACCCTCGGGCCACTAACCGGTTTCGGCGAGCTCCTTGAGTCGCTGCAGCGTGAGCTTGATGTGTTCGGCGTTGGCCCCGGCGCGGTCGCTGATGCCGGTCGTCCGGGCGGCCGGCTTGAGAATCCATCGGGGGCGGCGGTCCCATGTCGCCTCGGTCACGGTGCATCCGCCATCGGTCGGCTCGATGTCATAGCGCCAGTGGGCGATCGGGACGATCCCTGCGGAGTGAACGTCGAAGGCGAAGGCCCGGCCTGGATCAGCTTCTGTCACAGTGCATTTCGTCGTCCAGGTGCGAGCGCCATTGCGGTTGCTCCCCTTGAACACGGCTCCCGGTGTGGCCGAGTTCCCGCTGCGCCACTTCATGGCCTCGGCCTCCTCAGCCAGGGAGGCCAGCGTGGTGAGGTCGGTGAGCAGTGCGTAGACCGCGACGGGGTCGGCGGCGATCGTGACGGATCCCTGTGCGTCGGGTGCTGCTGATGGGGCCATGCCTGCGATCGTATCGGTCGGAGCGGGGCTGCAGTTCAGCCCCGTCGGGCTCACGTGCTCGCGCTCGGAATGGGTGAGGGGCCGCCGAGGTGGTAACCCTGCGCGTGGGTAACCCCCAGAGACTTGAGAAGTTCGAGGGTTAGTTGGTCTTCCACGCCTTCGCCGATGGTGTGCGCGCCGAAGGAGGTGGCGAGCCGCACGATCGCAATGATCAGGTCGCGATCGCGTTGGTCGGTGATCGCGCCTTGCACAAATTCCTTGTCGATCTTGATCCAGCCGGCCTTGATATGTCGAAGGTAGGCAAATCCGGAATGGCCGGTGCCGAAATCGTCCAACGCGACCGAAGCGCCGGTTTCGTTGATCACCTTGGCCAAGCACTCGACATCGTCCCAACCAGTCAGCATCGCCGTCTCGGTGATCTCGAAGATGATTTTGGCGGGGTCCAAGTCCGGCCGCTGCATTGCCCTCCGAATGCCGGGCAACAATTCAGACCGCCCGATCGAAGCACCCGAGACGTTGACCGAGACCGGCATCCCGTTGGCCGCCAGCGCGGCCGCCCGCCTGATCACCCATAGATCGATCATCGGGGACAGCCCCCGTTGTTCAGCGACCGGCAGGAATGTGTTGGGTGGCCGGAGATTTCCGTGGCCGTCGTCCATGCGGATCAGTAACTCAAAGCTGGTCGTCGCTCCGGTGGAGATCTCGACTATGGGCTGCTGAAAAAGCACGAGCCGGTCGTCATCGATGGCCCTGACCAAATCGGCGTAGTTGGAGTCCGCCAACATGTCCCTCTGCACTTGCTCCTCGCGCAGTTTGCGGGCGGTCACATCCCGGACGTCGGCCAGAACATTGGTTGGACCGCCGTCTCCGCCGGAAAGAGCCGTCAACCGCCACCGCAGCCACATCGAGCCCTCGCTGTCGGACTTGCGCAGATGCTCGACTTCGTAATCATCCAAGCTCTTGGTGGACAGCGCCTTGAGTGACTGGGGTCCGCCGTCGGTCACGGCAAGCATTTTCGTTGCCGCACCCGGTTCGACGAGTTCACCGGGGTCGGTCCCCAGCAGTTCGGTCAGGCGTGCGTTCACATACTTGAACGCCTCCGAGGCCGGGTCGATCACGCCAAGGCCGCGGCTGGAACGTTCGATGGCGACACCCATCCATTCCTCGGCCTGAGCGAGCCGACCGGCAAGCCGGCCGACCTCTGCCGACGCCCACTGTCGGGAAATCCGCACCACCAGGAACACCATCAGGGCAACGATTGCCAAAGCAAGAATCCGAAATACCCATGCGGTCCACAGCAGAACCTGGGTTTGGGTGTGCTCGTCGGCCAGTGCCGCTTCGAACGCGGCCACCGCTGCGGGCACGGCTGCGTCGAAGGCGGCCTGTGCCGCGCGGTAATCCTCGCCGTCGAGCAGTGATCGAGCCTCATCGAGTCGACCCTCGAACTGCAGCTCGAGAGCTTTGCGATCAAGGTCGCGCAACGTGTTAGAACGCTCTTGCAACCGGTCGAGCTCGGTGCGCACGGTGCTGTCACGCGCCGTCTCGGCCAACTCGTCGATTGCGGCCGTCAATCGGCCCCGGCCCTCGTCAAACCGCTTCAGCCACGCTTGGTCGTCCGTGGCGACGGCCAACCGTGCCGAGTCGGTCAGCAGGTCGTCCTCGT
>JAGQTR010000070.1:354-7240 GCA_020438915.1 Mycobacterium sp. | reverse complement strand
CTGTGCGTGCGCGAGGTTCACTCCCGCCGCAACCGCCTGAGGGCGCCGACGTGCCCGCAGCCCTTCTGGGACCGGGTGGCACCGCCGAACCCGTAAGCTGCCCGGGTGGCCGAGCCCCCGCTGTCACCGCCCCTGAGCCTGAAGACTCAGATCTGGCGTTTCGTCGCGACCGGCGGGCTGGCGGCGGTCGTCGACTTCAGCCTTTACGTCGCGCTGCTCGCCGCGGGCCTGCATGTCAACCTTGCCAAGACCGTCAGCTTCATCGCAGGCACCACCACCGCGTACCTCATCAATCGGCGGTGGACGTTCCAGGCGCCACCGAGCACCGCGCGTTTCATCGCCGTGGTCGTGCTCTACGCCGTCACCTTTGCCGTCCAAGTCGGCATCAACTACGTCTTCTACATGGTGTTCGAGGACAAGCCCTGGCGAGTGCCGGTCGCATTCGTGATCGCCCAGGGCACGGCTACGATCATCAACTTCGTCGTCCAACGCGCGGTCATTTTCCGGCTGACTGGGCCGTAGCCACTGGGGAATGATCCCAGCCACCTACACATCGCTGCATTGTCAGCCCGATTCTCTAGAATCGAATACCTGTTCGATTCCACTGCTCCCGAGGTGGACGACCTGGGTGCGCTCAGCGACGCCGAGCTGATCGATGCCGCCGGAGACTGGGCGCGCGCGGAGAACGCCGCGTGTGCCCGCAAGTTGGCGGCGATGGCCGAGATCTTCACCCGGCGCACCGGCCTGCCCGCCGGGGACCGGGAGTCGTGGTGGCTGGACCCGGAAGCCGCGGTAGCCGCGGAGCTTGCCGCCGCGCAGAACGTGACCCGCGCGATGGCCCTGAGTCAAACCCACCGCGGTGTGGTCCTGCGAGACCGGCTACCTCGGGTTGCCGCGCTGTTCGAGGCCGGACTGATCAGCGAGATGCTCGTCCGGGCGATCGTCTGTCGCACCTCTTTGATCAGCGAGGACGCCGCGATGGACGCCGTGGATGCCGAGCTATCCGAGCAGATCACCTCGTGGGGGCCGCTGTCGATCGCCAAGACCGAACGCGCCATCGACGCTCTGGTCATACGCCATGACCCTGGCGCGCTGCGGCACTCCCGCGAGTCGGTGAGCACCCGCGATGTGCAGTTCGGGGCACCCAATGACCCTCCAGGGTTTACCAGCATGTGGGCTCGGCTCTTCAGCACGGACGCGGCGCTCAACGAGAAGCGCATCCAAGAGCTGACCTACAGCGTGTGCCCACGCGATCCGCGCTCCGCCGCCGAACGCCGCGCCGACGCACTGACCGCACTGATCGCCGGAACCACCCTGGCGTGCCAATGTGGAGCCACCGACTGCGAAGCCCGCCGTGGCGGCAGCCCGGCCAAGAACACCGTCGTCTACGTCATCGCCGACGCTCAGACCCTCCCCACCGAGCGCGTTGACAAAGACGTCGACGGTGAACCCAACAAACCCGACAGGCCGGGCGACAAGTGCGCTACGCAGCACAATCCCGACGGCGGTGGGGCTGCTGGCGACGACGCGCAACGTGCACCAGCGTTCGTGTTCGGGGCCGGGATCGTGCCTGCGCCACTGCTGGACCCGCTGCTGGTCCGCGCCCGGATTCGCACTGTGGCACACCCTGGCGCATCCCCAGCGGAGCCGCGCTACATCCCCTCGCGCGCGCTGGCGGATTTCATTCGCTGTCGCGATCTGACGTGCCGCTTTCCCGGCTGTGACAAACCCGCCACCGAGGCTGACATCGACCACTCCGTGCCCTACCCGATTGGACCCACTCACGCCTCAAACCTGAAGTGCCTCTGTCGTTTTCATCATCTTTTGAAAACTTTTTGGAGCGGTGAACCGGGCTGGCATGACCGGCAGCTGCCCGACGGCACCGTCATCTGGACCAGCCCCACCGGGCACACTTACACCACTCACCCCGGGGGAGCGGGCGTGTTTCCCGCGCTGGGCCGGCCCACCCCCGCTCTCTGGGACGGCGCCCCTCCCAATATCGGCAGGGGCACCCCTCACCGTGGTGCGATGATGCCCCGGCGTCGACGCACCCGGGCCGCCAACCGCGCCCACAAGATCGCCGCCGAACGCCGCCTCAACGACGACTTCGTCGCCGAACGCAACCGGCCTCCGCCCTTCTGAACCGGCTACCCGGCTGGGGTACCTCCAGCCTGCGCTGCGCACACGGTCGCAGGCGGTACCCTCTGTGACGATGTTGAGCACCGAGTTTCCCACCACCGCGAGGCGGCTGACCGGCTGGGGCCGAACCGCCCCATCGGTGGCCGAGGTGCTGTCGACGCCCGATCCCGAGGTGATCGTCAAAGCGGTCACTGAGATCGCCGACGCAGGCGCTCACCGCAGCACCAGGGGGGTCCTCGCCCGAGGCCTGGGCCGTTCTTACGGCGACAACGCTCAGAACGGTGGGGGCCTCGTCATCGACATGAGCGTGGTGAACCGCATCCACTCAATGGATGCCGACAGCCACCTCGTCGATGTCGATGCCGGAGTGAACCTCGACCAGTTGATGCGCGCCGCGCTGCCGCTGGGCCTGTGGGTACCGGTCCTGCCCGGCACCCGTCAGGTGACCATCGGCGGCGCGATCGCCTGTGACATCCACGGCAAGAACCACCACAGCGCGGGTAGCTTCGGCAACCACGTCCGCTCGTTGGACCTCCTCACCGCCGACGGTGACGTCCGGCGCCTGACACCGACCGGAGCCGAGGCCGAGTTGTTCTGGGCGACCGTCGGCGGCAACGGACTGACCGGCATCATCCTGCGTGCCACCATCGAGATGACGCCGACGCAGACCGCCTACTTCATCGCCGACGGCGATGTCACCGGTGGGCTCGACGAGACCATCGCCTTTCACAGTGACGGCACCGAAGACAACTACACCTACTCGAGCGCGTGGTTCGACGCGATGAGCGCACCACCTCAGCTGGGCCGAGCGGTCATCTCCCGAGGCTCATTGGCGACCGTGGACCAACTGCCGAAAAAGCTGCAGCGTGAACCGCTGAAGTTCGATGCGCCGCAATACTTCACCGCACCCGACGTCTTTCCCAGCGGGCTGGGCAACAAGCCGATCTTCGGCGCGATGACCGCGTTGTGGTATCGGATGGGCAAGACCTACCGCGGCAAGGCTCAGAATTTGACGCAGTTCTATCACCCGCTCGACATGGTGGGTGAGTGGAACCGCGCTTATGGCTCAGCGGGTTTCAGCCAATACCAGTTCGTCGTACCTACCGAGGCCGTGGCCGAGTTCAAGCGGATCATCTACGACATCCAACGTTCGGGCCACTACTCGTTCCTCAACGTGTTCAAGTTGTTCGGCCCCGGCAACCAAGCGCCGCTGAGCTTCCCGATCCCGGGCTGGAATGTCTGTGTCGACTTCCAGATCAAGCCGGGTCTCAACGAATTCCTCAACGATCTCGACAAGCGGGTACTCGAGTTCGGGGGCCGGCTCTACACCGCCAAGGACTCGCGCACCACCGCCGAGACCTTCCACGCCATGTATCCGCGGATCGACGAGTGGATTACCTTGCGCCGCAAGGTGGACCCCGACGGGGTGTTCGCCTCCGACATGGCCCGACGACTGGAGCTGCTCTAGATGGTCTTTGATGCGACGGGGAACCCCCAGACGATTCTGCTCCTGGGCGGCACCTCCGAGATCGGCCTGGCAATCTGCGAACGCTACCTGCGGGACGCGCGTGCCAGCGTCGTGCTCGCCTGCATGCCCGGCGATCCATTGCGCGACGCCGCCAAAGCCCAGATGGAGCAGGCGGGCGCCAAGTCGGTCGAGGTGATCGACTTCGACGCCCTGGACACCGGGAGCCATCCCGAGGTCATCAAGGCCGCCTGGGGCGGAGACAACCCCCGCGACGTCGACGTCGCCATCGTGGCGTTCGGACTTCTCGGCGATGCCGAGGAGCTCTGGCAGGACCAGCGCAAGGCTGTGCAGATCGCCGAGATCAACTACACCGCAGCGGTTTCGGTGGGGGTGCTGATCGGCGACAAGATGCGAGCCCAGGGCTCCGGTCGGATCATCGCGATGAGCTCCGCGGCGGGCGAGCGAGTCAGGAGATCGAACTTCGTCTACGGCTCCACCAAAGCCGGGCTCGACGGTTTCTACCTGGGGCTCGGAGAAGCCCTGCGGGAGTTCGGGGTTCGGGTCCTGGTGATTCGACCCGGCCAGGTGCGCACCCGAATGAGCGCGCACGTCAAGGAAGCACCGTTGACCGTCGACAAGGAGTACGTCGCCGAGCTTGCGGTCACCGCATCAGCCAAAGGTAAGGACCTGGTGTGGGCGCCCGGAGCGTTCCGCTACGTGATGATGGTGCTGCGCCACGTGCCGCGCCCCATCTTCCGCAAGCTCCCCATCTGATTTCCGGTGGCAGGCAGCGGTGGGCTCACGTCCGGAGGGCAGGGGACGAGCGGGGAAGAGATGCAGACCGTGCTGGCCACCCCCGCCAGAGTTGCCGGCCAGATGGCGGTCGCGATCGCGGTCACCGTGCTGGTCGCCGTGGTCGCGCTGGTCGCGATCGCCCGGGTCGACTGGCCGGCGTACAACTCGTCGAATCAGTTGCATGCGCTGACCACGGTCGGCCAGGTGGGTTGCCTGGCGGGGTTGTTGGCGTGCGGAATGCTGTGGCGGCGGCAACGGCACGCCATCGCCCGCCTCGGTGCGGTGACGCTGCTGGCAGCTTTCTCCGTCGTCACCCTCGCGATGCCGCTGGGGGCCACCAAGCTTTATCTGTTCGGCATCTCGGTCGACCAGCAGTTCCGCACCGAGTATCTGACCAGGCTGACCGATTCGCCCGCGCTGCACGACATGACCTATATCGGCTTGCCGCCGTTCTATCCGCCGGGATGGTTCTGGATCGGTGGCCGGCTGGCCGATCTCACCGGCACGCCCGCCTGGGAGATGTTCAAACCGTGGTCGATCATTTCGATCGCGATCGGGATCGTGCTGGCGTTCGTGCTGTGGGCCAACCTGATTCGTTTCGAGTACGCGTTGGTGGTGTCGACGGCCACCGCCGCGGCGACGTTGGCGTACTCACCCGCCGAGCCCTACGCGGCGATCATCGCCGTGCTGCTGCCGCCGGTGTTCGTGCTCGCCTGGTCGGGTCTGCGGGCCGGCCCCCGGGGGGGCCGACAGGCCGCGGTCGTCGGGGTAGGTGTCTTCCTCGGTGTCGCGGCGCTGTTCTACACGCTGCTGTTGGCCTACGCCGCGTTCACGCTGACGATCATGGCCGCACTGCTTGCGCTCGCGCATCGGCGCTGGAACCCGCTGCTGCGACTGCTGACCATCGCGGGCATCTCCGGTCTGATCGCCCTCATCGGCTGGGGCCCCTACCTGCTGGCCGCCGCCCGCGGCACCCCCGCCGACACCGGCACCGCCCAGCACTACCTGCCCGACGACGGCGCTCAACTGTCATTCCCGATGCTGCAGTTCACCCTGCTGGGGGCGCTGTGCATGCTCGGCACCGTCTGGCTGGTGAGCCACGCCCGCATCGCTCCGCGCGCGGATGATGTGGAGGCACCTCCCGCCTGCGGGGGCCGCTTGCCCGAAGTGCAGACGGCCCCAGCGTTGGCCGTCGCGGTGCTGGCGGTCTACGCATGGTCGCTGCTGTCGATGCTGACCACGCTGGCCGGTACCACGCTGCTGTCCTTCCGGCTGCAACCCACGCTGACGATCCTGCTGACCGCGGCGGGTGCGTTCGGCTTCATCGAGGCGGCCCGGGCGGTAGCCGCTCGCGTCCAGCACCAGAACGCCCACCGGGTGGTGGCGGTCGCCACCGCGGTGGGCGCCCTGGGGGCGGTGACCTTCAGCCAGGACATCCCCGACGTGCTGCGCCCCGACATCGTCGTCGCCTACACCGACACCGACGGCTACGGCCAGCGCGCCGACCGTCGTCCACCCGGGGCCGCCCGCTACTACCGCGAGATCGATGCGCGAATACAAGAAGTGACCGGCCGCCCCCGCAACGAGACCGTGGTGCTGACCGCCGACTACAGCTTCCTGTCCTACTACCCCTATTACGGTTTCCAGGGTCTGACATCGCACTACGCCAATCCGCTCGCCCAGTTCGAGCAGCGCGCTGAAGCCATCGAGGGCTGGGCGCTGCTGTCGGACGCCGACCGGTTCATCACCGCGCTGGACACCCTGCCCTGGGAGCCGCCGACGGTGTTCCTGATGCGCCACGGCGGCTCCGTGGACTCCGGAAACCCGGGGGACACCTACACCCTGCGGCTGGCCTCCGACGTCTATCCGAACCAGCCCAACGTGCGGCGCTACCACGTCGAGCTGGATGCCGCGCTGTTCGACGATCCACGTTTCGACGTGTCTACCATCGGGCCGTTCGTCCTGGCCATCCGCAAGCCAATTACCATTTAGCCCCGTGGTGCCAGAGGCGGGTCCGTCGGTGGAGCCGACAAATGAACCCAACGGCCGCAACCACCGCACCGCGCGTCTCATCGCGATCGTCGCCGGGGTGCTGGGCGCAGTGCTGGCGGTCGCCACACCGCTGCTGCCGGTCAACCAGACCACCGCCGAGTTGAACTGGCCGCAAGACGGCGTGCTGGGCAGTGTCAACGCACCGCTCATCGGCTACGTGGCCACCGACCTCGAGATCAGCGTGCCGTGCAGCGCCGCCGCGGGTCTGGAACGCCCGGGCAGCGTGCTGCTGTCCACGGTCCCCAAACAGGCGCCCAAGGCCATCGACCGGGGCCTGCTCATCGAACGGGTCAACAACGACCTGCTCGTCATCGTCCGCAACACCCCGGTGGTCAGTGCGCCGCTGGAACAGGTCCTGGGACCCGAGTGCCAGAAGCTGACGTTCACCGCGCACGCCGACAAGGTGACCGGCGAGTTCGTCGGCTTGACGCA
>JAGQTR010000070.1:0-265 GCA_020438915.1 Mycobacterium sp. | reverse complement strand
GGCCCCGCTCCGCCCGGGCTGGAGTTCTCGGCGACCATCGACTCGCGCTACAGCACCTCGCCGACCCTGCTGAAGCTCCTGGCGATGATCATCGGTGTAGCGATGACGCTCATCGCTCTCGGTGCGTTGCACGTGTTGGACTGCGCGGACGGGATGCGGCACCGACGTTTTCTGCCGCCGCGGTGGTGGTCGATGTCGCCACTGGACGGGCTGGTCACCGCGGTGCTGGTGTGGTGGCACTTCGTCGGCGCCAACACCGCCGACG
>JAGQTR010000069.1 GCA_020438915.1 Mycobacterium sp. | reverse complement strand
GCGCCGGTTGCGCCGGTTGCGCCCGCGGCGTCCCTCGCCGCGCCGGTGGCCTCGCCGCCACAGCCACAGGGATAGCAGGGTTCGACACAACCCCAGCCGCACACCGTATTCTGTGGCCCATGCTGGTCGCCGCCGTGCTGTGTCTGTGCGCGGCCGCGGTGACTGCCGCTCTGGGCGGCTGGTCACTGACGCGGCCGCCCACCACCGACTATGTGCGACGGGTCCTGCGCGCGCTCGCACCGATCCAGCTGGCCGCGGCCGGCATGCTTGCCGCCGGCGGATTGGTGGCGTTGGTCGCCGGCCCACCGATGTCGGTCGTGGTGCTCATCGTGTGCGTTACCGGAGCTTTGGGCACGGTAGCGGCCGGGTGCTGGCAGGCTGCCAAGGCCGTGGTCCGCGAAGAGCAACGCAGCCGGCCTGCCTCCGGAGCGGGTGCAGGCTGCGGCGGGGCGTGCGCGGGCTGCACCCTGCCCTGCGAATGACCCGGATCAGTTCCGGCTGAGATCGATCGGATGGGTGGCCAGCAGCGACAACGGCATCGGCTGGCGCCGCAACACCCGAGACCACAGATCGACGCGAGGTTCGACCAGCACGTCCGCGGGCAGCGCGGACAGCACGATCCAATCGTCGCGCTCGATTTCGCCTTCGAGCTGCCCGATCGTCCAGCCGGAATAGCCGGCAAAGATCCGCACCCCCTCGACCATCGGCGCGATCGCGTCGGGCTCGGCGTCGAGGTCCACCATCGCAATGCGGCCCTGCACATGACGCAAACCCGACACAGCCCCGGCATCCACGCCGACACGCAGGGTCGCCAGGCACAGTGCAGCGTCCCGCTTGACCGGACCGCCGATGAACATCGTCTTCGGCTTGGTGGCCAGCTTGGCCCACTGCGGTAGCACGTTGTATACCGCCGTCTCACTAGCGCGGTTCAACACGACACCCAACGTCCCGCCGTCATTGTGCTCGACGACGTAGATGACGCTGCGCCGGAACGTCGGCTCCATCAGGTCGGTGTTGGCCAGCAACATCGTGCCGGCGCGCACCCGGTGCGCCGCGGGCGCGACTCCCTCTCTGAAATCCTCCGGATCCTCTGACTGGCCCACTGGTCCATCATGTCATCACCGTTGCTCGTGGGTGGCCAACAAGCGCCGCCCCCGCCCCAAATTTGTACTGTGGGCTTCGCGCGAGCTCCCGACGATGTGTGCTGGCGCGCAGCATGGAAATGCCCTGGCATTCCGACTCTCCAATAGGACGTGAACCCGTGGCCGACGCTCGCGCACCCATTGCACTGTGGCGCGCGGTACGCGCCTTACCCGAGTTCTCCCGGCTGCTGGAACTACGCGCGGTCAGCCAGTTCGGAGACGGCCTTTTCCAGGCCGGTCTGGCGGGTGCGATCCTCTTCAACCCCGAGCGTGCCGCCGATCCATGGGCGATCGCGGGCGCCTTCGCGGTGCTCTTCCTGCCGTACTCGCTGCTGGGCCCGTTCGCGGGCGCGCTCCTGGACCGCTGGGACCGGCGTCTGGTGCTGATCGGCGCGAACAGCGGGCGTCTCCTACTGGTGGTCGGGGTCGGCGCCCTGCTGACCGCCGGGGTGGGCGATCTGCCAATCCTGTTGGGCGCGTTGATCGTCAACGGTTTCACCCGGTTCGTCTCCTCGGGCCTGTCGGCGGCGCTACCGCATGTGGTGCCGCGGGCTCAGGTGGTGGCGATGAACTCCGTGGCCACGGCCACCGGTGCCGCGGCGGCGTTCTTCGGCGCCAACTTCATGCTGCTGCCGCGCTGGCTGTTCGGGGCCGATGACTCCGGGGCTGCCGCCATCATTTTCATCGTGACCGCGCCGGTGACGCTGGCGCTGTGGCTGTCGGTGCGTTTCCCGCCGCGCATGCTCGGTCCCGACCCCAGTGCGCGCGCTGTCCACGGGTCCGTCGCCTACGCCGTGGCCACCGGCTGGTTGCACGGTGCGCGTACCGTGCTGGCCGTGCCCACCGTGACGGCCACCCTCGCCGGGTTGTCGGCCCATCGCATGGTGTTGGGGATCAACACCCTGCTGGTGCTGGTCATCGTGCGCCACAGCGACACCGCTGCAGTTGCTGGGCTGGGCACCGCTGTGTTGTTCGTCGCCGCCACCGGCGCCGGCTCATTCCTGGCCACCGTCATAACACCTGCGATGGTGAAGAGGTGGGGACGCTACGCCGCGCCCAACGGCGCTCTGGTGTTCGCGGCCGTTGTGCAGCTCTTCGGTGCAACTCTGCTGCTACCGGTAATGGTCGTCTGCGGGTTCTTGGTGGGGGCGGCCGGCCAGGTGGTGAAGCTGTGCGCCGACACGGCGATGCAGGTCGATGTCGACGACGCGCTGCGCGGGCACGTCTTCGCGGTTCAGGATTCGCTGTTCTGGATGGCCTTCATCGCCGCGATCGCCGGAGCCGCGGCAGTCATCCCGCCGGGCGGTGATACCCCGGGGCTCGCGGTCGCCGGAACGGGCATCTACCTGCTGGGCTTGGCCTTCCACGCGACAGTCGGGCGGCGGCGGCAC
Source organism: Mycobacterium sp. (assembly GCA_020438915.1). Taxonomy (GTDB): domain Bacteria; phylum Actinomycetota; class Actinomycetes; order Mycobacteriales; family Mycobacteriaceae; genus Mycobacterium. Next base: position 1,939 of record JAGQTR010000069.1, on the reverse strand, counting down.
CAGTGAGCGCCCGCGCGAAGAGCAGAGCAACGTCAGCCGCGATAAGGTACCCGGCATGGCCGGAGCAGCCCCGATGGTCGCCGATCTGCGCGCCGAAAGCGACGATCTCGACGTACTTGTCCGTGATCTGGCGCCGGGGCAGTGGGCCACCGACACCCCCGCCCCGGGCTGGACGATCGCCCACCAGATCGCCCACCTGCTCTGGACCGACCGGGTCGCGCTGACCGCGGTCACCGATGAGCCCGGTTTCGCCGAGATCGTCAGCAGGGCAGCCCAAAATCCGACCGGCTTCGTCGACGCCGGCGCCGAGGAGTTAGCCGCGATGGCTCCGGCGCAGCTGCTGGCCGACTGGCGCACGACCCGCGCCGCGCTGCACGACGAATTGCTGGCGGTGGCCGACGGCCGCAAGTTGCCGTGGTTCGGGCCGCCGATGAGCGCGCCATCGATGGCCACCGCGCGTCTGATGGAGACGTGGGCACACGGCCTGGACGTCGCCGATGCGCTCGGGGTGACGCGGACCCCGACCGCCCGGCTGCGTTCGATCGCCCATATCGGCGTGCGGACCCGCGACTTTGCCTACGCGGTGAACGGGCTGACTCCGCCAACGGAACCGTTCCACGTGAAACTGGCCGCCCCCGACGGGTCGGTGTGGGCCTGGGGACCTGAGGACGCCGCCCAGCAGGTCCGCGGACCGGCCGAGCACTTCTGCATGCTCGTCACCCAACGGCGTCCGCGCTCGGAGTTGGCGGTCGTCGCGGTCGGTCCCGACGCCGAGCACTGGCTGAGCATCGCGCAGGCGTTCGCCGGGCCCCCCGGCCCCGGGCGCGGCTGACATTCCGGGCGCTGTCGGCCCCGGCGAGCGCGCGCACATTGCCAGCAATTGCGGCGCGCCGGTGCACAAACACGCGCGCTCGCGGTGGAGCTAGAGGGGGCCGGCGCTGTCCGCCCGGCCGTCGCCGTCGGTGTCGGCGAGCCGTACATCCCAGCGCCCGTCGCCATCGCTGTCCACCCATGCCACCCCGGTGCCGAACGCCCGGTCGGCCAGCCCGTCACCATCGAAATCGGTCAGCCGCTCGACCGCCTCGCCGTCACCGTCGAGGTCGACCGCGTCACCGGGCCCGGCGGCGGTCTGCTCGACCCCATCGAGGCCGAACCAGCGCACGCCACCTCCGCGGTCCACCGACACCGCCCAGGTACCGGTTCCGTCGTCGGTGAAGTACGCCTCCGGCCGGCCGTCGCCATCCAGATCGAGCACCGCGTGGTCGGCCAGTCCGTCACCGTCGAGATCGGCCAGCACATCGTCGATCAGGCCGTCACCGTCGACGTCGAGTCCAATCGCCTCCAGCAGGCCGTCACCATCGAGATCGCTGTCGGCCTCGGACGACCACATGGTCGCCGCACCGTCGGGTTCACCCAGGCAGTACTCCATGCCTGATCAGACGCGCGGCGGACCGTTCTGGTTCCACCATTTCAACAACTCCGCCTCAGCCTCCTCGTGGCTGAGTGGCCCGCGATCCAGCCGCAGCTCCTTGAGGTGATTCCAGGCCTGACCAACCAGCGGGCCTCCCGGGATACCCAGAATGCGCATGATCTCGTTGCCGTCAAGGTCCGGACGAACCCGGGCGAGGTCCTCCTGGGCCGCGAGCGCCTCGATGCGTTGCTCCAGGTCGTCGTAGTTGGCCTGCAGCCGGGCCGCGCGGCGCTTGTTGCGGGTCGTGCAGTCGGCGCGCACCAGCTTGTGCAGACGGTTCAGCAGCGGGCCGGCATCGGTGACGTAGCGTCGCACTGCAGAATCGGTCCACCGGCCGTCCCCGTAGCCGTGGAATCGCAAATGCAGGTACACCAGCTGCGAGACGTCGTCGATCATCTGCTTGGAGTACCGCAGGGCCCGCATCCGCTTGCGGGCCATCTTCGCGCCGACCACCTCGTGGTGATGGAA
>JAGQTR010000068.1 GCA_020438915.1 Mycobacterium sp. | reverse complement strand
CCAAGCTGCCGACAGCAGCCGCCGATGACCACTGATGCAGCGCCGCCGCCCGCACCCGACATGTCGGGGCGGCGGGAAGCCATCTTGACGCTGCTGAGAAACTCCGATGAGCCGCGCAGCATCGCCAGCCTGGCCGAAGAACTCCGAGTGCACCCCAACACCGTCCGGTTCCATCTCGACACGCTGCTCGCGGCCGGGCGAATCGAACAACTGCGTGGAGCGTCGCCGGGGACCGGACGGCCGCCGAATTTGTTTCGGGCAAGCCGCACGATGGACCCCGACGGACCGACCAGTTACCGGCTGCTCGCCGCGGCATTGACCGGCTATCTCGCGCAGAGTTCGGACGATCCGGCCACCACGGCCGCCGAACTGGGGCGGTCGGTCGGGGCGTCCTTGATCGGGGAACGACGGCCGGGCCGGAAAAACTCCCGGTCGCAGTCGGTCGCGCAGTTGATCGCGGTACTCGATGAACTCGGTTTCAAACCGGAAGCCCCGCCAACCCGGGCAGCCAGCGAAATCCGCTTGCGGCACTGCCCCTTTCACGAGGTGGCCCAGAAATACGGTGAGGTGACCTGTGCTATTCACCTGGGCCTGATGCAGGGCGTGCTGTCCGAACTGCAGGGACCCGTCACCGTCGACGGTCTCAGGTCGTTCGTCGAACCGGATCTATGCGTCGCGCACCTCGCGCCGCAGCCGGCACACTGAACCACCGCACCCTTCGATGAGGCGGTCAACGCGGCGGGTCGGCGGTGAAGTATGCGTTGACCTCGCGACGGTGCAACAGATACACGCCGCCCACGATCAGCACTGATCCGAAGATGGCGCTCACCGCAAAGCCCACGGCGGCCCCGGTGGGCCGCTCGGCGCTCGACAGGCTGGAGAGGGTGAAGGCCACCGCCGCGATCGCTCCGCCGGTCAGACAGGTGCGCGTCCAGCGGTAGCCCTGCCGCATCAGGAACAAGAACGTCACGGTGACCGCGACCAGCACCACCAGGAACACGCCGTTGATCGCCAACAACAAAGGCGGCAGCCGCCGCTCGGCAGTCATCGTATCGATGACGTAACCGGCGACCATGAACGGCACAGCGGCCAGCCACAACCAGAACCCGGTATCGAGGTCGACGGGTCGGGTCGATTTCGACCCCGTCACGACAACCAGCGGGCCGCATCGCAAGCCCAATAGGTCAGCACGAGATCAGCACCGGCCCGACGGATTCCCGTCAGCGTCTCCAGCGCCACGGTGCGCAGGTCGACCCACCCGTTGGCCGCCGCCGCGCAGATCATCGAATACTCACCGGATACCTGGTAGGCGGCAACCGGAATCGGAGAAATATCGGCGGCGGCCCGCACCACGTCGAGGTAGGCCATCGCGGGCTTGACCATCACGATGTCGGCACCTTCGTCGATGTCGAGTTCTACCTCATGTATCGCCTCGCGCGCATTGCCGGGATCCTGCTGATAGCTGCGGCGGTCACCGTCCAGGCTAGAGGCCACCGCCTCACGAAACGGTCCGTAGAAGCCGGATGCGAACTTCGCGGCGTAGGCAAGGATCGCGGTGTCGGCGTGGCCGGCGGCGTCGAGGCCGTCGCGGATGGCGGCAACCTGACCGTCCATCATCCCACTCGGCGCCACCACATGAGCACCCGATTCCGCTTGTGCCACAGCCAATTCGACGTAGCGGCGGTTGGTCGCGTCGTTGTCAACCCGACCGCGCTCGTCCAACACACCGCAGTGGCCATGGTCGGTGAACTCATCGAGGCAGGTATCGGCCATCAGCACTGTTTCACCGCCGAGGTCGGTGGCCAAATCCCGCAACGCGACGTTGAGGATGCCGTCGGCATCGGTGGCACTCGTGCCGAGGGGATCCTTGTGCTCGTCGCGTGGAACCCCGAACACCATCAGCCCGCCCACGCCTGCCTGTACCGCGTCCGCCGCGGCTCGGCGAAGCGAATCGCGGGTGTGCTGCACAACACCGGGCATCGAGGCTATCGGCCGCGATTCCGCCATGCCGTCGGCAACGAACATCGGCAGGACTAGATGCCTTGGCTCCAGGGAGGTCTGCGCGACGAGTCGACGTATGGCCGGCGTGGAACGCAGCCTTCTGGGTCGATGGCGAGGAAAGGCCACTAGCGCCCCTCCCCGTCTCCGCGAAACAGCATTGCGGCAGCACAAGTTCGAGTGCCGACCTGCTGGAGTGCCATTTCGCCTGAGTTCCTACCGGCGACGGCTCTTCTTCCGCGGCGGCGGCAATGCACCCTCGGCGCGAAGCCGGGCCGCGTGCTCTGCCAATGCCTCCACCAACGGACCGACCGCTGCCACCTCCGGCTGCACATCCACCCGAAGACCGAATTCCGCAGCGGTTTCCGCAGTCTTGGGCCCGATACAGGCAACGATCGTGCGGGCGTGCGGTTTCCCGGCGATACCGACGAGGTTACGCACCGTGGAACTCGACGTGAAACACACCGCGTCGAAACCGCCGGTCTTGATCATCTCCCGGGTGTGTGCCGGAGGGGGCGCGGCTCGCACCGTGCGATACGCGGTGACGTCCTCGATTTCCCAACCGCGTTCGCGAAGGCCCTCGGCCAGCGTCTCGGTGGCGATATCGGCCCGCGGCAGCAGCACTCGGTTGACCGGATCGAAAATGTCGTCATACGGCGGGAATTCGTCGAGCAAGCCCAGCGAGCTCTGCTCACCGATCGGGACCAGCTCGGGGTTGATGCCGAAGGCACGCACCCGGTCTGCGGTGGCCTGCCCCACGCAGGCGATCTTGACACCGGAGAACGCGCGGGCATCCAACCCGAACTCGTTGAACTTCTCCCATACCGCCCGAACCGCATTGGTGGAGGTGAACACCACCCATTGAAAGCGCCCGTCCACCAGGCCCTTGACGGCCCTTTCCATCTGAGCGGGGCTGCGGGGTGGTTCGACCGCGATGGTCGGCACCTCGATGGGCAGGGCACCGTGTCCGACGAGACGCTCACTCATCTCACCGGCCTGGTCCTTGGTCCGCGGCACCAGCACGGTCCACCCGTAGAGGGCGCGGCTCTCCCACCAGTTCAGCTTCGCGCGGTTGGCCACCGTTCGCCCGATCGTCACCACCAGGGCACCCGCCTCGGCGGGTGACGGCCCGACCGCGATGGCCGTCGGCACACCCTCAGAACCGGCGGCTGTCAAGGTGGCCTTGTCCAGGAGGCCGACCAGCGTGGTCTCTACCGACCGCTGCTGGCAGGTGGTGCCATTGGCCGTCACCACCGTCGGCGTGTTCTCGGCCAGCCCGTACTCGATGAGGGTGCGCGCCGCCTCGGGCAGATGTGACGCTGTCGCGTGCAGAATCAAAGGCCCCGGGGCGGCGGCCAGCGCGGCCCAGTCGACGTCACCGCGTACGTCGGCCACCGTGTGCGCCGAGCCCAGCGGCAACCCCGCGTAGGTCGGCACTGCGGTGGTGTCGGGCAGTCCCGGAACGATCTCGAAGCTCAGCTGTGTCCGGGCCAGCGCGTTCACCTCGGTGATCACCGCGTCTACCGACAATGGGTCGCCGGCTACCAATCGAACGACGTCCACTCCGGTGCGCGCCTCGGCGGCCAACGTCTTGGCGACCTCAGCCGGGTCACCCAGGGCGGGCCGTACGTCGGGGCCGCCGGGGATCGCAGGGCTCGAGCCCGGCCCGTCGGCCGCCCTGCCCTTGTCTGCAGTCGCGCGGCCGCCGTTGACCGGCGTCCGGCCCGCTTGATCGGTCCCGGACGGTGCCGCCTCATTCGCCCCCGGGGGTAGTGGCCCCGACGGCGGTGGAAGCTCGCTCCCCGCCAGGGCGAGCACCGCTTCCGGCACGTCAGGGTCGGTGAACACCAGAGCGGCGTTGGCCAGCACGGTACGAGCACGTGTCGTCAAAAGACCCGGATCCCCGGGTCCAGAGCCGACGAACGTGATGCGGCCGGGCTTGCCTTTGCGCCCTCTCAGGCTCATCTGGCGAGTCATAAATCTCTCCCGCGTTCGTCCAAGAGATCGCGTGCCCCCAGCTCGAACAACTCCGCGGCCACCGAGAGCCCAAGCTCTCGTGCCCGATCGGGTGCCCCGATACCGGACGCACGGATCACTTCGGATCCGTTCAGCGTCGCTACGCAGCCGCGCAGCGACAGCTCTTCGAAGACTCGGCCGTCCTCATCGATCGACTCGACCACTTCTGCGATCGCGCCTACCGGTGCGGAGCAACCCGCCTCCAGTTCGGCTAGCAAGGTTCGCTCTGCGGTGACCGCTGCCCGGGTGTCGGCATTGTCGAGCTCTGCCAACAGTTCCGCGAGTGCCGTGTCACCGGCACGGCACTCGACTGCCAATGCCCCCTGAGCCGGCGCCGGCAACATCTGTACCGGTTCCAGCGTCTCAGTGACAGCATCGAGGCGACCGATGCGGGCCAATCCCGCCCGGGCCACGACGATGGCGTCGAGATCACCGCTGCTTACCCTGTTCAACCTGGTATCTAGGTTGCCTCGTAGGGGGCGGATTTCCAAACCGAGACCCAGTGCTCTAAGCTGTGCGGCCCGTCGCGGCGACGATGTCCCGATCATCGACCCGGTCGGCAACTCTCCCAGCACCAGTCCGTCACGCGCCACCAGCGCATCACGGGCATCCGCGCGGACCGGCGTCGCCGCGATCACGAATCGCGGGTCGGTGGCGGTGGGCAAATCTTTGTAGGAGTGAACGGCCATATCGACCACGCCGTCGGCAATCGCTTCACGCAGGGCAGCAGTGAACACCCCCACGCCGATGTCGGCGATCGGGGCGTGGGAACGGTCGCCCGCGGTCGACACGATGATCAGCTCGGCGGAATGGCCGCGCTCAACAAGGGCGTCTCTGACGACACCGGCCTGGGTTGTCGCCAGAAGGCTCCCCCGGGTCCCTATTCGGATCACTTATTGGCTTTCATGGGGCTGGGGGTAACTCCCCGCGTACCGGGGAGAACGTTATTCGGTCGTGTCGAGATCGGTTGTCACTGAACTGAACTCGCCCGTTTCGGCAGCCAGCGGCAGTTCACCCGCGGCGACGGCATCGACTGCCTGCTGGTCGAGTTCGAACAGTTCGCGCAAAGCTTCAGCGTAGCTGTCTCCCCCGGGCGCGCTCGCCAGCTGCTTCACCCGCACCGTCGGCGCGTGCAGCAGCTTGTCCACGACACGGCGCACGGTGTTGGCGACCTCGTTGCGGTGGGCGGAGTCCAGACTGGGCACTCGGTTGTCCAACCTCAGCAACTCCGCCTCGACCACGTTGGCAGCACGCTGACGCAACGCAGTCACTGTCGGTGTGACCTCGGCCATCCGCTGCCCGGTCAGATAGTGGGCCACCTCGGCGGCGACGATGGTGCGGGCCGCCTCGGCATCGGAGGCGGCCGCGCGCGCCGACGGCTCCCGTTGGATCCGTTCCATGTCGATCACGTACACACCGGGCAGCCCGGCGATCGCCGGATCGACGTCGCGCGGCATACCGAGGTCGCAGATCACCAACGGACCACCGCCGGCCGCAGCCGCCCCGACCTGCTCCCGCGACGACAACGCGCGGTGCGCGTCGGCGAGCGACACCACCGGACGCACCGCACCGGTGCAGGAGACGACCACGTCGGCGTCGGCGAGAACCGAGGCGATGTCATCGAGGGAGTGCGCGGTGGAAGCCATCCCCAGTTCGCAGGTGTTGTCGGACAGTCGGCGTGCGCGCGTCAGCGACCGGTTCATCACGTCCACGCGTTCCACACCGGAGCGCACCAGCTGCCTGGTCGCCAGGGCGCCCATCGACCCGGCACCGATAACCACAGCTCTACGGCCGGCCAACGAGCCCAGCTTCTTCTCGGCCATCTCGAGTGCGACGGACACCACCGAGGCACCCGCGGCGTCGATCCCGGTCTCGGAGTGCACCCGCTTGCCCACCGACAGCGCACGCTGCGACAGCTCATGCAGGGTGCGGCCCACGGTGTGATTGGCCTCGGCGGAGGCATAGGCCCGCCGTACCTGGCCGAGAACCTGCTGTTCACCGATGACCGCGGAGTCCAAGCCGCTGGCGACGGCGAACAAATGCTCCACGGCGGCTTCGGCGTAGCGGACGTAGGCGTACTTCGTCAGATCGGGCATCGTCATCCCGCAGTGCTCGGAAAGCACCTGCCCGATGACGGAAAGCCCACCGTGGAATGCGTCAACGACGGCGTAGACCTCGACGCGATTGCAGGTGGAGAGCACCATGGCCTCGGTCACCAGTGGGGATTCGAGCACGTCGTCAACGATCTTGGCCTGATCGGACTCATCGGTGCTCAGCTGTTCCAGGACGGACACCGGCGCGCTGCGGTGCGAAACCCCGAAAAGCAATACGCTCATGGCTTCCTCACCACGTCATCCACGTTAGTCGTTAGGCAGCGGGGCTACCAAATCTGCGCAACCCCGTTTACGGAACTGTATTCCAGCAGGCCCCGTCTCGGACTTTTCCTGACGGAATACATTTCTCCACGGCGAAAAAGGCTTGAGCGCTCACTCGGCGAGGTCGGCCCGCAGCCTGGTCTCGTCGACCTCCCAGTAGCTGTGCTCGGCACCGTCCAACAACACCACCGGAAGACGGTCGCCGAACTCTGCGCGCAAGGCGGTGGCGCCGGCCGCCGCGGCCACGTCGATATCGGTCACCACCAACTCGAAGTCCAGTTCAGCCGCCAGTTCGGTCAGGCGAGTCTGGGCGGTCAGGCACATCGGGCATCCCTGTCGGGTGAGCAACTGCACCTGTCGGTCCACCCCGCCAGTATCGCCATCGGTGACCTAAAGTTGAAACCGTGTCCACCACCGGTGCCAGCGAGGTCGGCAGAGATGTCGGGGGCGGCAGCGACAGCCCGCAGCAACAAATTGCCGGTGAAGCCAGCGCCGAGGTCGCCGCCGACGGGCTCCTGGAGCCGGACGTGCAGCTGGATTCAGGGCTGGACGGGGAGTCCGATCCCCTCCCGCCACCACCGGACCTGACTGCGGCGGCGTTCTTCGACGTCGACAACACGCTGGTACACGGCTCGTCGCTGGTGCATTTCGCCCGCGGCCTGGCCGCGCGCGAGTACTTCACCTACAAAGACCTGGCACGGTTCGCGCTCGCGCAGGCCAAGTTCCAACTCACCGGGCGCGAGAGCAGCGAAGACGTCGCCGCCGGCCGGCGCAAGGCACTGGCCTTCATCGAAGGCCGGTCCACGGCCGAGCTTGTCGCACTCGGTGAGGACATCTACGACGAGATCATCGCCGACAAGATCTGGCCGGGCACCCGGGCACTGGCACAGATGCACCTGGACGCCGGCCAACAGGTATGGCTGGTCACCGCGACGCCCTACGAGCTGGCAGCCATCATCGCGCGGCGGCTGGGCCTGACGGGCGCACTGGGAACCGTGGCCGAGTCGATCGACGGGGTGTTCACCGGCAGGCTGGTCGGCGACATCCTGCACGGCAGCGGTAAGGCCCATGCCGTGCGGTCGCTGGCGATACGCGAGGGTCTGGACCTACGCCGCTGCACGGCATACTCCGACAGTTTCAACGATGTGCCGATGCTGTCACTCGTCGGCACCGCGGTGGCCATCAATCCCGACGCCGACCTGCGCGATCTGGCCCGTCAGCGCGGTTGGGAAATCCGCGATTTCCGCACCGCACGCAAGGCGGCGCGAATCGGGGTTCCGTCCGCGCTGGCGCTGGGGGCCGCAGGCGGTGCGCTGGCGGCGGCGGTATCGCGTCGCGACAAACGGTAGTGAGTGCGCGGGGAGGCCCATCACACGCTGATAGGCTCGCGCCGCTAACCGAGAAACCAGAAAGACCGCCGGCATGAGCACGAGCGAGGAGCGGAAGCGGATCGCGCATGAGCATCGCTGAAAGCATCATCGGAACCCACTATCGGTATCCAGACTATTTCGAGGTCGACCGCGAAAAGATCCGCGAGTTCGCCCGCGCGGTGAAGGACGACCATCCTGCGCACTTCACCGAGGAAGCAGCCCAGGAATGCGGCTTTGACGGGCTGGTCGCGTCACTGACGTTCATGGCAGTCGCGGGCCGCCGGGTGCAGGAGGAGATCTTCAACCAGTTCGATCTCCCGATCAACATGGCGCGGGTACTGCACCGCGATCAAAAACTGATCTTCCACCGGCCCATCCTGGCCGGCGACAAGTTGTGGTTCGATTCCTACCTCGACTCGGTCACCGAATCGCACGGTGCCGTACTGACCGAGATCCGCGGCGAGGTCACCGACGACGACGGAAATCCAGTGGTTACCAGCATCGTCACCGTGATGGGCGAGGCGGCCCACGACGACGAAGCCGACGAGATCACCGGCAAGGTCGAGGCAGCGCGCAACGCGGCAGCGCTTTCGAAGTTCGTCGCCGGGTAGCGCCGCCCCCTCGGGGGACTAGCCCAAAAACATGTTGCGACGGTTGGCCAGCAACTGATACAGCGTCTGCTGAATGGTCTCGCGCACCTGGTCTGTCAATTCAAAGGTGACCATCGGGTCGTCGGCCGCGGATTCGTCGTAGTCGGCGGTGTCGATGGGCTCGCCGAACTGGATGTGCCATTTCGACGGCAGCGGGACCATGCCCAGCGGACCGGCCAACGGGAACAGTGGGGTGATCGGGAAGTAGGGGACCCCCAGAATGCGCGCCAACAACTTGATGTCGGCGACCATCGGGTAGATCTCCTCGGAACCGACGATCGAGCACGGCACGATCGGTGCCTTCGTTCGCAGCGCGGCCGAAACGAATCCGCCCCGGCCGAAACGCTGCAGCTTGTAGCGGTCCTTGAAGTGCTTGCCCAGGCCCTTGTAGCCCTCGGGAAATACCGCCGTGAGCTCACCGGCGACCAAGAGCCGGTGCGCGTCGTCTGTGCAGGCCATCGTGTGACCCGCCTTGCGGGCGGCCTGACCGACCATCGGCATGTCGAAGACCATGTCGGCGGCCAGCAGCCGCAGATCACGGTGTGTCGGGTGGTGGTCCCGCACGGCGACCGACGTCATCAAGCCGTCGAACGGCAGGACGCCTGCGTGGTTGGCCACCACCAGGGCCGCCCCTGACTCCGGCAGATTCTCCACGCCGCTGACTTCGACGCGGAACCACGAGTTGAAGAACACTCTCAGCAAAGGCAGGATGACCGCGTCATTGAGGTGGGGATCGAAGCCGAACTCATCGACTTCGTAGTCCCCGATCGTCCGCTTCCGGATGAATTCCGCTATCGCGGCGATGCGCTTGGCGAACTCGTTGGGCTCCGCTTTCTCGGCGGGCCCACGTGCGGTGAAGCCGCGGCTTTGGTCGATCTCTCGCACGACTGCGGCAATCTGGTCGGGAGATGCCTGGCGGCCCGGTTCTGCCAACAACGAGGGATGTCGACGCGATCGATCGCCGCGCTGCGTCGCCGCGCGCCGCGCGGCCCCGCTGCGTCCTGAATTCGAATGCAGCGGAATAACTTTCGCTCTTGGCTCGCCCGCCACTGGTTATATCCTCTCGCAACCCTGCGCCACAGCTGTGAAGTCTAGCGTCCCCAGCGCTGCGCCGCCGCCACCGCACGCTCCTCAGCTGAACGCACCCAGCGCGGATCGATGATGGGCGTCAGCCCGCGTCCCCGCACATAATCGTCGAAGGCCTCCGCAGTTGTCCATTTGGTGTTGAAGCCGAGTTCGCTGCGCATCCTCGTTGTGTCCATGACCCGGCCGTAGCTCAGGTAGTCGAGTTGCTCGCGATCCAACTCCGTATTGTGGGCGGCGCGCCACAGCGAATCGACCGCCACCAAGACTGAACGCGGAACCGGCAGCGCCAGACGTCCCGACCTGCGAATGGCCTGGCTCATCATCATGATGCCCGACGCCCCGACATTGAAGGTGCCGGCCTTGCCGGCCACCGTGGCACGCTCCAGCGCGCCGAGTGCGTCCTGCTCATGCAGCAGCTGCAGCCGCGGATCGTGGCCGATGATTGTGGGCACCACCGGCCCAGCCAGGTAACGGGACAGGGCGGTGTCCATGGCCGGACCGATCATGTTGGCCAGTCGCAGGATCGTTACCGCAATGTCGGATCGGCGGCGGCCGAGGCCGCGCGCGTAGCCCTCGATGTCGATGCTGTCGCGGGCGAACCCCTCGCCGGGAGGCCGGCGCCGACTGCTGCTCTCGGTGAACAGCACCGGGTCACGAGGGTTGGAGCCGTACACCTCCGAGGTCGATTTGAGGATGACGCGACGCACCGATGGTGCTTTCTGGCAGGCCGCGAACAGCTGGATCGCGCCCATCACGTTCAGTTCCTTGAGCGTGGCCCGGCCCCCGGAACGCGGCGAGTACGAGGCAGCGGCCGCGTGCACCACGGTGTCGACGTCGCCGTTGCGGATGACCTTGGCGATGAACGGGTTGCGAATGTCGGCACGGACGAACTCCGCACGGCCCATCCTGCGGAGCAGGTCCTTGCTCGGCGCGATCGCATCCACTGCGATCACATGATTGATCAGCGGATTCTGAGCCAATCGCGCGGTCAGATAGCCACCCAGAAACCGGCATGCACCGGTGACCAGAACGACCTTCGGATAGTCCGGCGCATCACGGACGTCCGACCCGCCGGAGCCACCCCCGGAACGACCCGCAGAATCCATCGGACAGCCTAGCTATTGGTCAGCAGGCTTACTTGCCGAGTTTTCTACGCTGAACCCGGGTGCGACGAAGCAGCTTGCGGTGCTTCTTCTTCGCCATGCGCTTGCGGCGCTTCTTGATGACAGAACCCACGGAAACCTCACTAAGTCAGGGGCTGGGCGCCACTGCGTGTGACACCCGGGTACGGGCACGAAAAAAATGCCTCGGACGAGTCTAGCAAACGCGGGGAGGTGCCCCGCACCGGCTCAGCCGACGTCGGCGATGGGCCGCTGCAGCGCGTCGGCCACGGCGGACTCCGGAACACGGTAGCTGCGACCGAAACGGATGGCCGGCAGCTCGCCCGCGTGCACCATGCGATACACGGTCATCTTCGACACG
>JAGQTR010000067.1 GCA_020438915.1 Mycobacterium sp. | reverse complement strand
TGAACATCGAGTCGATGATGTGGATGAAGGCCTCATAGCAGTTGAACAAGCCGTGCCTGCCGGTCAACAGGTAGCCCTCAAGCCAGCCCTGGCACTGATGTTCGGACAGCATCTCCATCACCCGGCCGGCGCGGGCGAGATGCTCGTCGACCTCGGGCCCGTACAGCTCGGCATTCCACTGCTTGTCGGTGACGTCGAACACCGCCTGCAGCCGGTTGGACGCGGTCTCGTCCGGTCCGAAGATCCGGAAATTGTCGGGGTTGAGCTGGACCACCTTGGTGAGCCAGTTGCCCAGCACGCGGGTCGCTTCGGCAATCGTCGCACCGGGAGCGGGTACTTCTACCCCAAAGTCGCGGAAGTCAGGCAACCGCAGGTCCTTCAACAGCAGGCCGCCGTTGGCGTGCGGGTTGTCGCTCATCCGCAGCTGACCTGGCGGCGCCAGCGCGACAATGTCGGAATGGGGCCGGCCCTCGGTGTCGAACAGTTCCTCGGCTTGATAGGAGGCCAGCCAGTCGGCGAGCACCTGCAAGTGCTCGTCGGTGTCGCGGGCGTTGGCCAGCGGCACCTGGTGGGCGCGCCACGATCCGGTCGTCATCTTTCCGTCGATGTAATCGGGACCCGTCCAGCCCTTCGGTGTGCGGAACACGATCATCGGCCACGCCGGGCGGGAGTCATCCCCTGCGGCAGCGCGGGTCTTGATCGCGGCGATCTCGTCGAGGACGTCGTCGAGCAGCACCGCGAAGCGCCGGTGCGCATCGGCAGTATCGGCGTGCCCGTCGGGCACCTCGAAGAAGTACGGATGATGGCCGTAACCGACCATCAAGCTGCGCAGCTCGTCGGCCGGAATCCGCGCCAGCACTGTCGGATTGGCGATCTTGTAGCCGTTGAGATGCAGGATGGGTAGAACCACCCCGTCCTTGACCGGGTTCACCAACTTGTTGGAGTGCCAGCTGGTGGCCAATGCACCTGTTTCGGCTTCGCCGTCGCCGACCACCGCCGCGACCAGCAGATCAGGGTTGTCGAACGCGGCGCCGTAGGCGTGCGACAGGGCGTAGCCGAGCTCACCACCCTCGTGTATCGAGCCCGGAGTCTCCGGCGCCACGTGCGAGGGGATGCCACCGGGGAAGGAAAACTGCCGGAACAGTCGACGCATCCCTTCGGCATCAGGGGTGATATCGGGATAGACCTCGCTGTAGGTGCCGTCGAGGTATGCACTCGCAACCAGACCCGGGCCGCCGTGCCCGGGCCCGGTCACGTAGATCGTCGACTGTCCGCGCTCCCTGATCACCCGGTTGAGGTGGGCGTACAGGAAGTTCAGTCCCGGGGTGGTACCCCAGTGGCCCAGCAACCGTGGTTTGACGTGCTCGCGTTCTAGGGGACTACGGAGCAGCGGGTTGTCCAACAGGTAGATCTGGCCGACGGAAAGGTAGTTTGCCGCCCGCCACCAGCGATCGAGTTGGCCCACCACCTCGTCGCTCAGTCGGGCGCGGTCGACGGTCTGCCAGGCTGTCGAGGTAGTCATCTCTCCATCCAACTCCGCATCGGGGTGTGGTCCAACACGTACCCGATGGCGCGAGCGTCAACCCTTGGCGCCACCGCTAGGGTGTGCAGTCACCGACAGAAGCAAGAAGGGCAGGACGGTCGATGGCCGAGGGTTCGTTGCTGACTTCGGTGCGGGTGCTCGATCTGTCGTCGGGACCCGCCGAAGCGGTTGGCAGGTTACTGGCCGATCTCGGCGCCGAAGTCCTCAAGATCGAACCGCCGGACGACCCGCAGGCCCGGTATGCGGCACCCAGCGTGGCGGGCTCCAGCATCGCGTTCCTGCTGAACAACGCCAACAAGCGGGGTGCGCGATTGGACCCGGACAGCTCTGTCGATCGCCAGCTGCTGATCCGCCTGGCCGGCAGCGCCGATATCGTTATCGACTCTGGAACACCCGGCAGCGCTACCTCTTTCGGAACGTCACTGCTGGAGTTGGCACAGCGATTCGATCATCTGGTGGCCCTGTCGGTCACCGACTTCGGCACGACGGGGCCCTACGCGTCCTGGAGTGCCACCGACGAAGTGCTGTACGCGATGTCTTCGGTCCTTTCCCGCACCGGGCCGACGGCCGGCACCCCGGTGCTACCACCGGCCGGGGTGGCTTCGGCGACCGCGGCGGTGCAGGCCACCTGGGCCACCCTGGTTGCCTACTACGATCGATTACGCTGCGGGAAAGGGGAATTCATCGATTTCTCCCGATTCGAGGCGGTGGTGCAGACACTCGATCCGCCGTTCGGCGCCGAGGGGCAGGCAGCCGTCGGCCTCAAAGCCAGCAACCAGCTGTGGCGCGGTCGCCCCCGCAACCAGCAGATCTATCCGATCTTCGAATGTCACGACGGACATGTGCGCATCTGCCTGTTGTCGGCCCGCCAATGGCGCAGCATGTGGAGCTGGCTTGGTGAGCCGGAACAGTTTTCCGACCCCGCTTTCGACACCATCGCCGCCCGCTACGCCGCCTCCGGAGAGCTCAACGCCGCGATCGGCAAGTTGTTCGCGCCGCAGACCATGGCGTCGCTGGTGACGCAAGGCCAGGCCCGCGGTGTGCCGATCGCGGCGGTACGGACACCAGCCGAGGCACTGTCAGCGGAACACTTCCAAGCGGTAGGCGCGTTGTCGGACACCGAGGTGGCGTCGGGAGTGACGGTCCGGATTCCGGTCGGCCCGTTGGTGATCGACGGGCGCCATCACGGATACCGCACCCGGCCCGTCGCGCCCGGTGGCGATAAACCCGAGTGGGCCACACCGCGGACGGCACCGGAACCGCCGACCGCCGCGGTGACAAGCCGGCCGTTCGACGGTGTCCGGATTCTGGACCTCGGTGTCATCGTCGCCGGCGGTGAGCTGGGCCGGCTGTTCGCAGATCTCGGCGCCGAGGTCATCAAGATCGAGAGTCGGGCCTATCCGGACGGGCTGCGGCAGGCGCCGGCAGGAACGCCGTTGAGCCGGTCCTGGGCGCTCACGCACCGCAACGAGTACAGCCTGGGTCTGGACCTTCGGCAGCCCGCCGGCGCCGAACTGTTCGGCCG
>JAGQTR010000066.1:20589-26016 GCA_020438915.1 Mycobacterium sp. | reverse complement strand
TCGTTGCCGGCGTCTGCGCCGTCGTCGCCAGCGTCAGCGGTGGTGTTGTCGGAGCCATCGGCTGCCTCCGCTGCCACTTCGTCGGTTTCGACTGCGTCTCCGGTGACTTCCTCATCGGAAACCACTGGATCTACGCTCTCCAATTCGCCGGCCTCTTCGCCAGCGTCGGTCGTCTCGGTTTCGGCGGTTCCCTCGGCGTCTGTCGCCGCTTCCTCGCCGTCCTCGGAGCCTGCAGTCACGTCCTCCTCCGCACCCTCAGCGTCCTCGCCAACCGCAGACTGATCCGGCGCAGTGTCCTCGTCTTGACTCACGGTCACGACTGTGGCGTCCGGGTCGGTGATCGACGCGGGGACCTCGTCGGCCGAACCCGGCGTGCTTTCGCCATACGGAGGAGTTAGCGGCGGAGCCAACGGGTTACCTTCGCCGTCCCAACCGATGGCCTTTGCGATGGCCTGACCCGTCGCCAGCAGGGTTCCGAAGAATCCAGCCGGGACTCCCGTCGCACTCAGGAGGGTGATGGGACCACTCTTTACTTTCATGCCAACGGAATTGAAAAGCGAACCCGCGGGACTGAGCAGCCCACCCATGGCCAGATTCAGCTCGGTGAGGGTGCCCAGGGGAAGCTCGGGTTGAATCAGTGGTATCAGCGCTTCGAGGTTCAGGGTCCCGTATCCGTTGAGGAATGCGCCCGTCATGGCCGCCGGGATGTTGATCAGGGAGTTCAACGCATCCTCCCAGGCGCCTTCTTGGATGGCCGTGAAGGTGGCCTGGATGCTGTCGGAGAGCGCGAGCAACGGGCTGATCGCCGGGCCCAGTAGACCCATCAAGAGCCCACTGGTGGGCGAGGCCGCGAATGACAGGAGGGCTTCATAGTCGGGCAGGAGTCCGGCGATCGCGGTGTACAGCCCCTTGTGCGTCGCGTCGAGAAGTGCTTGGTCGGCGACGAACGGTGCCTGTACCGCGGCGACGGCGTTCTTCCCGATCTGTTCCAGGCTCTCTCCTATTTGGGAAAGGTGGCCGATGTAGTAGATCCAGTTGGACGTGACCTGCTGCGCCACCGGGAACGGGGCGTCAAAGAAGTAGTTGACCAGACCTGCAATGTTCACTTCGCTGTCGTTGAACACCTCCAACCAGGGAGTCAACGGGTCGAACGCGGTCAGTTCGACCGTCGGCGAGGCCGTACGTGCAAGCGCTTCGGGGACCGGCGGTGCCACCGGCGTGACCGCGATGACGCCGGCCGCGGCGATCGCGGCGCTAGCGGTGGCGTAGGACCTGATGGTTGCGTGCATGGTTGTTCCTATCTCTCGCGTCGACGCCCTCGGTCGTAACGGTTTCGTTAATTTACACCGACGACAACACAATGGTCAGCAAATCAAGATCTCGAGTCGTTTCTTTTGTGATCGGCCCCGGTTTGAAGCCTTCGGGCAAGCCGTAATCGTTCGCTGTGCGCGTTGCGCGGTAATCTTCGGCGCGACGCCGCGGACGACTGTGGCGCAGCACCGCCGAACTGCACATGATTGGCTGACCCAGGCTCGAATCTCACTGCGCTCGCGCCAACACGACCTCGGTGCCTGGGTCGGGGGCGCGCAGCAAGTCACCCGTCGTTTGGGCACGACGATCTTTCGCGAGGCTATCGAGCGGACCGATCGCAGGTGCTGATTCGGTGATTTGGGTGCGTCAGGTCGGCTTTTCGGCCTTCACTCAGCTAATTCCGCACCCAGCAATGTCATGCCAATCTGAACCCTGAACGGGCAACGTCCGAACGGAGTTTTCCGCCGACTGCGATAAGCAGCGTGGTTACGCCCGTCACATCGTATAGCCGGGAAGTTCGAAATCGTCCCGAAACGCGCGTGCAACCAGCAGATTTGCCACTGCCGGGAGCTGCGCAGCACGCATGCCGAGGTTACGCAGCCACAGGCCCAACTTGGTCTCGGCGGCAAAAAATCCGACCATGCGCAGCGCATCGTCCTGTTTTCCCTCGACGAACGAGTGCAGCCGGCGTTCGTACTCAGCGAAGGCTCTGGCATGGTTCCCCCGCGCGGCCTGCAGTTCGCCTGCCAGCACGTAAGCCTCGAGCATCGCCAATCCGGTTCCTTCACCGGCAAGCAACGATGGGCACGCCGCGGCGTCGCCGACCAGCGCCACGCGACCGCGCGACCATCGGGCGAGGCGAATCTGGCTGACGACGTCGAAATACAGGTCCTGCGCATCGGCTACCGCGGTGAGGATCTGCGGGGCCTCCCAGCCCGCGTTGCCGAACTCGGCACGCAGCCAGGCCCGGCACGCGTCGACATCACCGACCTCGCCGGGCTTTTCGGCGCGCCCTACGAACAGGAACAGCGTGCGATCGTCGCGGAGGGTGAATCGGCCGATCTGACGCCCGGGAACGTTGTAGGTGAGGTACGTCAGTTCATCGCGTGGCCGGTAGCCTTCCACGACGCACGCCGCCACCATGCAGCCCAGGAAGCGCTCATGCCCGTCGGAGTCTGGAAAGGCCAAGCGGCGCACCGTGGAATGCAGCCCGTCGGCACCGATGACGAGGTCGACCTTGCGGTCGGGCCCGTTGGCGAACGTCAGTCCGACGCCGTCGGGTCTGTCGTCGAGGGCGGTGATGGTATCGCCGAATACGGTCTCGACATTGTCGGCGACGGTGGCGTAGATCTCGGCGGCGAGATCCGAGCGGGCGATGCTGGTGTAGCGCCCGTCGGTGGCGCGGCGGAAGGCGTCGACCGAGACCTCGGCCACCTTGCCGCCGGTGCTGTCGACGGCGCGCAGGGATTGCACTTGGTAGCCCGCGTCCCGAACAGCGGCTTCGATCCCCATCCGCTGGGCCACCGCGTATCCCAAGCCCCAGAAGTCGATGACGTAGCCGCCGGTACGCAGCGCATGTGCCTGCTCGATCAATGTCGGGACGTGACCGGCGCGGTGCAGCCAGTAGGCGAGCGTCGGGCCTGCGATGCCGGCTCCGCTGATCGCCACGTCCACGATGTTCTCCGATCGGCAGGCTCAGGTCGCTGTCGGCGATGTCAGGGCAGGTCGACCTTGCTGGCCAGCCACCGGCCGTCAACCTTCTCCATCGTCATCACGACACGGCTGCGGTCCAACTGCGGGGCGGGGGCGGTCGCATTGCTCACCGCCTGATCGATGAACAGCACCACCTCGACCCGATCCTTCGTGGCGGACTTGACGCCCGCGTCGATGACCATGCCGTTGGCCGCTGCCTTGTTGTCGATCAGGACCTGCCGGAGCTGAGCGCTGGATTGCTGATACAGATCCTTGAACTGGCCGGTCGAGCCGTCGAGGACGCCGGCGATGTTGGTGTCGATCGCGTTCGGGTCGATGGTGGTCAGCGTGACGGCGAACTTCTCAGCCGCCTCGAGTGCTTGCGCGGCCGCGACATCCTTCTGGTGGTGCTGAAACAGCACCCAGCCCTCGTAGCCGGCCACTGCCAGCACCGCAACCAGCACCACCGCGGCGATCCACCGAATCTTGGATCGGCTGCGCCCCTTGGGAGCTGCGGGTTCATCGTCGGTGCCCGATTCGGCCCGGTCCTCGTCGGTGGAGCCGTCGGCGGAGTCGGCACCGGCGTCTTGAGTGGCCGACTCCGCGTCGCCGTCGTCGCCGTCGTCGCCGTTCGCGTCGCCGGCTTCGACGTCGGATGCCGCGCCGGCGGTTCCGTCGTCGTCCGATTCGCTGTGTGCCTCTGCGGTTTCAGCCGGAGACTTCACCTCAACCACCTACCCTTCGTCCCGGCGATCCGGAGAGCACACCGGGAGACAATGGGACACCATAACCGCCCCGGGGGACGGTGACACGGACCGGCCGATGTCGGTGAGGATCGGCGAACCTGGTCGAAGGTGTCAGTTGCACGCCCCCAAGTCTCGCAGCGCGTTGCCCCATCCGATGGCGGCGACGATATTGGCGTGGGTGACCCCTGCAGGATCCTGCTGGCGCATGCTCTCGGCGATGCGGGTCAGTTGGAACGTCACGCTGGTGATCGCTTCGCCCCCGTAGATCGGTGAGTACGGTCCGAAATTATTGGGCGTGTTGGTGATGGTCAGCGGCGCCACCCGGGGAGCCAGAAAGGCCGTCGACTGATCGATGTTCGCGACAACGGCATTGGCTTGCTGCTGCAGCCCGCCGGTCGAATAGTCGTCATGAAGGTCGCCGAGGCGGCGGTTGAAGTCGTTGATCTGTCCCATCAGCGGGTCGAACTGCGCGTTGAACCACTGGCATGAGTCCGACATGCCGCCGACCATCTGGGGCGTGACCTGATATGTGAACGTGTTGTACGGCCAGATGTCGAAGTTCGGCGACCAGTTGGTGGGCCCCGGGACGAACACCGGCAGCGGCGGCGGGTCCGATTCGGCGGTGGCCTGGCCGGACCCCACCACCATGCTGACGGCCATCGCTACGGCGCACCCCAAAGCAGAACCTAGCCGCCGGACTGTATTCGCGCCCATTTGCATCCTCCCAACACACGATTACCCGATCGGTGGGGCCTGTGCGGCGAAACGGTGCAGATGGCCTCGCGGATTTCGTCGTTTCCGACAGAACTGGTCGGGCGGCGGCTTCCGAACGGGTCGTTGTTGCCCGGTCGCGCAGGACGCAAGAATTGATCTTGGCGAAAGCGACCGTAAAAGTGCGAACGCGCTCTACCCTGACCTCCGTACATCGCCACCGATCCGCAGGAGCCTGCTTTGACCAACTGGAAGTCGTTGGGCGGCCTGCGCTTCGTGCCGGGGCACAGCTCACTGCGGGTCGTCGGCTGAGCGGGCACCCAGCAATGACCATCGAGCAGGAACTCCCGTCCAACGACGCCAAGAGGCGCGACGGTGTGGCCGAGATCGAGGACTGGACCAAGGGATACGTCAAGCGACACCCCCTGGAATCACTGGCCACCGTGGGGCATCAGTGCGTCTTGGCGGTGCGCACCATCCAGTACTTCTTCATAGACCTGTTCACCGGCAAGTTCCAGTGGGGTGAGTTCGTCCGGCAGGGCGCCTTCATGGCCTCGACCGCGGTGATGCCGACCATCCTGGTGGCGCTGCCGATCGGGGTCACGCTGTCGGTCCAATTCGCCTTGCTGGCCAATCAGGTCGGGGCCACCTCGCTGGCCGGCGCGGCCAGCGGGCTGGCCGTTATCCGCCAGGCCGCTTCGCTGGTGGCGGCGATCATGATGGCCTCGGCCGTCGGATCGGCCGTCACCGCCGACCTCGGTTCCCGCAAGATGCGTGATGAGCTCGACGCCATGGAGGTCATGGGCGTCTCGGTGATCCGCCGCATGGTGGTGCCGCGATTCGCCGCGGCCATCATGGTCGGTGTCGCCCTCACCGGGATCATCGCCTTCGTCGGCTTCCTGGCCAGCTACCTGTTCAACGTCTACGCCCAGGGCGGCGCACCCGGCAGCTTCGTATCGACGTTCGC
>JAGQTR010000066.1:0-20544 GCA_020438915.1 Mycobacterium sp. | reverse complement strand
TACGGCGGCATCGTCGCGGTCATCGCCTGCCAGAAGGGCATGTCCACCAAGGGCGGGCCCACCGGGGTCGCCAACTCGGTCAACGCCGCGGTGGTGGAGGCGATCTTGATTCTCATGGTGGTCAACGTCGCCATCAGCCAGCTCTACAACGTGCTCTTCCCCAGGACGGGGTTGTGACATGACGGCTTCCCCGTTCGTCCCCAGCATCGTTCGGCCCTTCGTCGGCACCTACCGCAGGTTCGCCACCTCCGGTATCCGGCTGGGCCACATGCTCCTGTTCTTCGTCCGGGTCGTGGCCGGCGTCCCCACGGTGCTGAGGAACTACAGCAAGGAATTTCGCCGCCTGCTCTCCGACATTGCGTGGGGCAACGGCTCCATCGTGGTCGGCGGTGGCACCATCGGCGTGGCGCTGGTGCTCGGCGTCACCGCGGGCGCTCTCGTCGCTCTCGAGGGTTACAACTTCCTCAACCTGCTCGGGCTGGGTCCCGCGACGGGCATCCTGTCATCGCTGGTGAACACCCGCGAACTGGCCCCAATCATGGCGGCGTTGGCATTCGCGATGCAGGCCGGTTGCCGGTTCACCGCTCAGTTGGGCTCCATGCGGATCGCCGAAGAGATCGACGCCCTGGACACCCTGGGAATCCAATCCATCCCGTACCTGGTGACCACCCGGCTGATGTCGGCGGTCATCGCCGTCATCCCGCTGTACCTGGCATGCCTGGCAACGACCTATATCACCGCACAGGTGGTGGCCGGAATCATCAGCGGCGGATCCACCGGACCCTATCTGCATTACTTCACGATGATGCTGACCAGCACCGACATCGTCTACTCGTTGATCAAGTGCATCGTGTTCGTGTGGATCGCCTCGACCCTGCAGTGCTACTACGGCTTCTACGCCAAGGGCGGACCCGAAGGTGTCGGTATCGCGGCGGGACACGCGATGCGGGCGGCCATCACCGTCGTGGTCATCACCAACATGCTGCTCACCATGGCCATGTGGAGTGTCGATGCCGGCGCGAAGTTTGGGGGCTAGATGGGCAACTCGCTAGATCAGGACGGACGCGGCCCCTCCGACGGGCAGTTGCTCATCGGGGGAGTCGTCGTTGCGCTGGTCATCGCGCTGACCATCGGAACCTTGCTGATGAAGTCCACCGGGCGGCTCGACAAGTTCGTCCGCGTGGTCGCCGACATGGTGAACGTCGGTGACGGCCTCCCCCAGAACTCCGATGTCAAGTACCACGGGTTGCTGGTCGGCAGTGTCAACAAGGTCATCCCGGCCGTTGATGGCAAACCCAACTTCGTGCACCTGGACCTCAAGCCCCGCCACGCCAAGAACATTCCGACGACCGTGACCGCTCGCGTGGTCCCGAGCAACGTGTTCGCGGTGTCCTCGGTGCAACTCGTCGACAACGGCCCCGGACCCGGCCTCGAAAGCGGCGCGCACATCCCCGAGGACGCCAATCTGTCGACCGTGCTGTTCCAGACCACCATCAGCAAGTTGCGCGACGTGCTGGCTGCCGTCGGCCGGGGCCGCGACGACGACAGCCTGGGCATCCTGGCCGCAGTCGGAGCCGCCACCGAGAACCGGCGCGTCAAGCTACTCAACGCCGGCGCGCAGATGACCCGGCTGCTCGATCAGCTGAACTCCATCGTCGCCACCGAGCCCGGCCCGTCGACGACCTCGGCCCTCGTCGACGCCGCCGAAGGGCTGAAGTCCAGCGCACCCGAACTCGTCGACGCATTGCATCAGGCGGTCAAGCCGATGCAGACCTTCGCCGAGAAGCGAGCCGAACTCACATCGTTGGTTGCCGGGTCGCAGAACACGTTGGGCGTGACGCGGCAAGCGTTCGACAACCACACCGACAAGCTGATCCAGATCACTCGTGACCTCACGCCGGTGGTGGGCGTGCTGGCCATGCAGGAAGACAAGTACGTGCCGATCTTCACCAGGGTGAAGCGGCTGTCCGATTCGCTGCTGGACACGGCGTGGAACCCCGAGCTCGACACGATCAACGTTCGCGCCAACCTCTCGCTCACCCCCATGTACACCTACACCCGGGCAGACTGCCCGATCTACGGCGAGTTGAAGGGCCCCAGCTGCTACACCGCTCCGGAGATCGCGGTGCGGCCCGAGCTGCCCCCGATGATGCTGCCGCAGAACTACCAACCGCCGCCGGGCCTAGGGCCGCCGCCGGGCACCGTGCTCGGACCCGAAGGAAACCTCCACGCCGTTGGGCCGCCGCTGATCAACCCGCCGACCCCGCCGGTGGAGATCAACACGCCGCTGCCGTGGTGGACGGGTCCGGCGTATCGGGTTCCGGGGACGGCGAATCCGGATAACACTCCGTTCACGCCCCCGGGACCGGCACCGCTGGTGGTGCCCCCGTGGCTGCCGGTGCCGCCGCCGCCACCTCCGCCCAATCCGTTACTCCCCGTGGGGGTCCCGGTCGGACAGGCCCCGCCTCCGGCTGCGGCTCCGGCACCTGTTCCGCCGCCGGTCGGTCCGCCGCTGGCCGCCGAAGCCGCACCCGCTTCCTACGGCGGCAATGTCGGCCCCGTCGGCAGCCAGCAGGAACTGAACCAGCTAGGCCTGATCACCGGTCAGACACAGCCGGCCTCGGTGGTGACCGGCTTGCTTCTCGGTCCCGTTGCCCGGGGCACCGAGGTTTCCCTGGTCCCTGCCACGCATGAATCCGCAGAGGGGCCGAAATGAGTCTGCGCAAGCCGCTGATCGTGCTGATCCTGTTCATGGTGAGCGCCACCGCCGTGACGTTCCTGGTGTACAACACCTTGCGGCGCGAGGTCCCCGGGGAGACCACCCCGTACGCGGCCGTGTTCACCGACGCGTTCGGACTCAGCGAAGGCGACGACGTCCGAATGGCCGGTGTCCGCGTCGGACGCGTGCAGAGTGTCGAGCTGGACGGGACGCTGGCCAAGGTCTCGTTCATCGTCCAGAGCGACCAGCGCCTGTACGGCAACACCAACGCCGCGGTGCTCTACGAGAACATCATCGGGCAGCGCCACATCGGGTTGTCGCTGGGCAGCACCGGAAGCACCGAGCCGCTCCCGCCCAACAGCGTGATCCCCGTCGAGCGAACGGACCCGTCGTTCGATGTCGGCAGCATGCTCAACGGCTTCGAACCGATGTTCACCGTGCTGGATCCCAAGGAAGCCAACAACCTCACCCAAGGCCTTATCCAGTCCTTCGGGGGCGGACACGCATCCCTGACCGAGGTGGTCGATCAGACCACCGAGTTCACCCGAACGCTGGCTGGCCGCGACAAGGTTCTCGGCGACGCCATCACCAGCCTCAGCAAGGTGACCAACAGCCTTGCGCAGCAAAGCGACAACCTTGACCACACCCTCAACCAGACCAGCCAGGTGGTCGCCGAGTTCGATGCTCGCCGCCCGGAATTGGAGGCCTCGATCGGGTCGCTCGCTCGGACCACGCGGGGGCTGTCCGCAGCTGCCGATGACGTCTACCCGGAGTTCAACGAGTTGGTCAGCCGGCAGCCCGGTTTCGCCGAGCACATGGTCGGCATCAAACCGCAGGTGGCATTCGCCGGCTCCAACCTCCCGCTGCTGTTGAAGGGCCTTGCCCGAATCGCCGGTGACGGCAGCTACGCCAACGCCTACGCCTGCGACCTCAACGCCACGGGTTTCTTCCCCGGACTCAACGACGTCACCACCTACATCGTCAACGCGGCGACACCGGGCAACGCCCACCCGCATGTCAACAAGAACCTGGCATGGCACACCCCGAAATGCAGGAACATGTCCAATGGCTGACAACAAGGCGAAGAAATCGCTGATCCAGCGCTTCCGGGACCGTCGGCCGGAGGACTACAACGCGACCTGGCTCGGGTTCACCGCGTTGGCGGTGATCGGGGTGCTGGTCGCCGCAGCGGTGGGTGTGAAGTCTCTGGGCATCGGCGAAACGAACTACACGGCGCAGTTCGCCCAGGCCGCCGCGCTCACACCCGGCAACATCGTCACCGTCGCCGGGATCGAGGTCGGGACGGTGCGCAGCGTGTCGCTGGCCGGCGATCACGTCGAGGTTGCGATGACGGTCAGCGACGACGTCAAGCTGGGCAAGGACACCAGGGCCTCCATACAGCTCCAGACGTTCCTCGGCGGCCGCTATCTGGCGTTGACGCCTGCCGGTGGGGGTTCAATTCCGGACAACACGATCACCTTGGCCCACACCGAAGTTCCCTACGATCTGCAGGAACTGCTGGGCGACGGTTCGGTCATGTTGAGTCAGCTGGATTCCGACCAGTTGGGCGATTCGCTGGCCGTGCTGGGCAAGCAGGTCAACGGGCTTCCCGAGATCGTCCCGCAAGCCATGGACAACATCCACAAACTGTCGGCGGTGATCGCCGACCGGCGGGATCAGCTCGGCACCCTCTTCGAGAGCACCGAGCGCGTGGCCAACACATTGCGCGGTCAGCAGGCGCGGGTGGGTGTTCTCATCGACGAGGGGCAGAGCCTGGTGGGCGAGTTCGTGGCCAGCCAGGCCACATTCCGCGCCATGTTGGTGGCTCTGACCAGTCTGGCCAACACCCTCGACAACATCGTGGTCAAGGACCGGCCGATGCTCGACGACATGCTCAACGACATCCGTGAGCTCACCGACATGATCGGCCACAACGATGAACTGGTCAGCAATCTGCTTCAGGTCGCACCCGTCACGCTGCGAAACCTGACCAACGCCACCGGATATGCCCCGGCACTGGAGTTCTTCATTCCCAACGGGCTTGCCGTGGACTCCTGGATGTGCGCGATCAGTGGCCGGGCCGATCAGTTCAACATGATCGAGTACTACAAGGACTGCAAATGAGTACCGGCGCCCGCAGGACCATCACCATGACCGCCGTGTTTGTGGTGCTGGCGGCCGCGATCATCGGCGTGGTCGGCTATGTCGTGAAGTCCCGGAACGACTCGATAACTGTGACAGCCCAATTCGACAACGCGGCGGGTCTGTACGTCGAGAACGTGGTCGCGGTGGTCGGCATGCCGGTGGGCAAGGTCACCAAGATCACCCCGAAGGGCAGCTACGTCGAGGTCGAGTTCACCGTCGACAAAGACGTGCAGGTGCCCGCCGACGTGCACGCCGTAACGATCAACACCTCGATACTGACCGATCGGCAGATCGAGTTGACGCCTCCCTACAGCGGCGGGCCGCAGTTGCAGAACCGCGACACCATCGGCCTGCCGAGAACCCAAACACCCATCGCATTCGACCGCGTGATCGACATGCTCAACAAGCTGTCCAAATCGCTGGCAGGCGACGGCAAGGGGGGCGGGCCGATCGCCGACCTGGTCAATGCCGCGGCCGGAGTCACCGACGGCAACGGCGAACGAATCAAGGCGGCCCTGGGTGAGCTTTCCGATGCGCTACGGCTCAGCTCCGACGGCGGCGAGGTGACCGCCGACCAGCTGACGACGATCATCACCGATCTCGAGCCGTTGATGGATGCGGCGGCCGAGAACGACTCCAAGCTCCGCGAATTCGGTTCGACGACTCGCCAGCTCACCCAGATCCTGGCCGACGAGAACTTCGGCACCGGTGCGACCGGCCGCAAGATGAACGAGATCGTGGCACAGGCAACGACATTGATCGAAGCCAACCGGGAAACTTTGAAGCAGACTGTCCTCAACGGTGATTCTGCCGCCTCGGTGATCACCGACCGTCAGCGCGAGATGGCCGAGTTGCTCGACGTCGCCCCACTGGCGGTGGAGAACCTCTACAACATGGTCGACCAAAACAACGGTGCCCTGCGGGTTCACGCCCTCACCGACAAGATCCTTGCGGACTCGCAGAGCGCCAAAGAAGTCTGCAATCTGATGCATCTTCGTCAATTGGGCTGCAGCACAGGAACATTGCAGGACTACGGGCCCGACTTTGGTCTCACCTACATCCTCGACGGTCTCTCGGCGATGGGACAGTGATGAAGCCGAACCGCATGAAGCGCGCATTGGCGGCGGCGACAGCGGCCGCGATGATCACCACTGGCTGCTCCGTCGGGTTGGGTGACTTGCCGCTGCCGGCCCCCGGTGTGGGCACTGGTGGCGGATACACGGTCACTGCGGTATTCGCCAACGCGCTGAATCTGCCCGCCGAGGCCAATGTCAAACTTTCCGGTGCCGATGTCGGAACGATGAAATCGCTGGTCGCCAAGAACTACACTGCGGTGGCCGAACTGCAGATCAGAGACGGTGTCCAGATCCCCGTCGACAGCAGAGTGGAGTTGCGGTCGGCGACACCGCTGGGCGACGTGTTCGTCGCGATCAATCCACCGAGCCCGCCGACGCCCGATGCGCCGCTGCTGAAAGACGGCGACACCATCGGCCTCGACTCCACGGCCGCCGCCGCGACCGTGGAGTCGGTGCTGAGCTCGGCGGCCATCGTGGTCAACGGCGGCACCGTACGAAATCTCACGAACTTGATCAACGGCGCAGGCAAGGCCACCGGAGACCAGGGCGAGGCAATGGGCAACCTGGTCAACCTCACCGATGAAGTGCTGGGCAAGCTCAATGCACGTTCTGCGGACATCGAGGCGGCCCTGACCGAAACGTCCGCGCTCGCAGATCGGCTCGACGCGAAGAACCCGGAACTGACAGCGGTCTTGGAGGCCATGGGGCCGGCCACCGACGTACTGGCCGCCAACACCAACCAGATCGTCGATGTCGTCCAGCAGCTGGGCGCCACCACCGCGCAGCTGGGCAGGTTCCCGTCGATCGCCGGCACCGACGACAGTGGCCGTAGCGTGATCCGGGACATGAATACCCTCTCGCGCGCCTGGAACGATGTTGCGCTGAGTCCCGATACCAGCATGGCCGCGCTCAACCGATTGCTTCCACCGCTGGTGAAATCGACATCGGGATCGGCGGTGAACCTCACTGTGGGGATCGACCGGCTGGTCCTGGGGTCGATTCCGGATATCGGATTCAAGGGAGATCCGGCCTTCCATGGCCCCAAGCGCGGGGATTGGGCGGAGATGGCCGGATCGGTCAAATACGTGTTGTGGCGCCTGCAGGAGCGCGTCGTGGGCCAGGGACCGGACAGCCGGATGGGTCAGACTCAGTGGGCGCCGGCCGGCGCCCCGATTCCGGACTCACCGGCCGAGCATGGTCCGCCGCCAGGTCCGCCTCCGGCGCCTCCGGCGCCTTCGGGACAGGAGCCGCCGAGGTGATCAACTCCATCAGCCGAGGAATCGTCGGCGGTGTGAAAGCCGGCCATCGCCAACGGTTTTGGCTTTCCGGCATAGCCCTCTTTCTGGTGGGCGTCGTGGCCTTGGTGTATCTCACTTTCGGTGCCCTGCGAGTGGACCCGTTCGCCAGCACCTATCAGGTCAGAGTGGAGCTGCCCGACTCCGGTGGCCTGTTGGAGAACGTCGACGTCGCTGTTCGCGGTGTCAAGGTCGGGCGGGTCGAGACGCTTTCGCTCACACCCAACGGCGTCGACGCGATGGTGCGCATCGACTCGACGGCCAAGATTCCGGCCGCCAGCCCCGTGCGGGTGTCCGGGCTGTCCGCGGCCGGTGAGCAGTACATCGATTTCGAGCCGGCATCGACTGACGGCCCGTTCCTCTCCGATGGCAGCGTTGTCCCGTTGACGCAGACCAGCACGCCTGTTCCGCTCTACCAACTGCTCACCAACGCCGACGGGGTGTTGGCCCAGTCTGATCCCGAGAAGCTCGAGATCATCAAGAAGGAACTGAGCCTGACCAAGGAGGGGCCCCAGAAGCTCACCGACATCGTCGATGGCGGCACCTTCTTACTGTCCACCCTGGACTCGGTGCTGCCCCAGACGGTCAGCTTGTTGAAGACCAGCCGGGTGGCGCTGACCATGCTCGCCGACACCAGCCCGGGAATGGGGGCGGTGGCGGGGAATGTCAGTGAACTCATGGTCGGCGTGAACAAGATGGACGGCGGGTATCGCACGTTCGTCGACCAGACCCCGGGATTGATGTCCTCGGTCGACAATGTGTTCAATGACAACTCCGACACCATGGTCGGATTGCTGGGCAACTTGGCCTCGGTCTCCCAGCTGATGTATCTGCGGGTGCCGGCATTGAACGCCCTGTTCCCCAACTTCCGGGGTTCGGCGTTGGAAGCCATCGGCACCGCGATTCACGACGACGGGATCTGGGTGACCGCCGACATCTATCCGCGCTACACCTGCGATTACGGCACCCCGCGCCGGCCTCCCTCAGCGGCTGACTATCCCGAGCCGTTCCTCTACTCCTACTGCCGGGACACTGATCCTCAGGTTCTCGTTCGGGGCGCCAAGAACGCACCTCGACCGGCCGGGGACGACACCGCTGGACCACCACCGGGTGCGGACTTGGGTCAGGTGGCCGATCCGACACCGCAGGGTCGCTACACCATCCCCACCCCGTACGGTGGGCCGGTGCTGCCGATCGAGCCACCGCGCTAGGCCGGCGGTATGCCGACGCAGAAGGAAGACATCACCGTGGCCGAAACGTCCGACCCAGAAAACACCGACACATCCGTCAGCGGTGATCAGCTGGACGGGGTCGAGACCGCTGAAACGGATTCCGCTGAAACGGATTCCGCCGAATCGGCCGACGACGAAACGGAAGCCGATGACGCCCCCGCATCCGATGCCCTCGGC
This sequence comes from Mycobacterium sp., assembly GCA_020438915.1. Classification (GTDB taxonomy): domain Bacteria; phylum Actinomycetota; class Actinomycetes; order Mycobacteriales; family Mycobacteriaceae; genus Mycobacterium. The sequence continues at coordinate 11,900 of JAGQTR010000066.1, read as the reverse complement.
CCGGTGTCCCCGGGCGTCGGGCGGTCGGCTCGCCCGTGGAAACGTTATGCCCAGATCGGTCTGGTCAGTGCGATCTATCTCGGAGCCTTCGGCACCGCGGGCGTTCTGGGCTGGAAGCTTTGGGAGCAGCACACGCTGACCGAAGCTGTGCAGAACGCCCGGCAAACGGCGATCAACTATGCCCAGGTGCTGACGAGCATCGATTCGAACAACTTGGACGACAACTTCGCCGAGGTCCTCAACGGTGCGACCGGTGAGTTCAAGGACATGTATTCCAAGGACAGCGTGCAGCTTCGGCAGTTGCTCATCGACAACAAGGCCACTGCGCACGGTGTTGTCGTGGACTCGGCGGTCCAGTCGGAATCCAAAGACGAAGTGACGCTGCTGCTGCTGGTGGATCAGACCGTCACCAACACGGCGCGCCCCGATGCGCGCAGTGACAGCAGCCGGATGAAGATCACCATGGAGAAAGTCGACAACCGTTGGCTCGCAAGCAAAGTCGAATTGCCATAGGAGCTGCGAAGATGCGGGTAAACCGGGTGATGGTGGTAGCTGCGATGGCGATCGCGGCGGGGATCGCGACGGCTCCGGCCGCCTCGGCGTCGGCGCAGTCGTTCTGTGGCGAGCTGGGCGGCAACTGGGACGGGCAGTACTGCCGGACGTCGGTAGTGTCGGAACGCAAAGCCACCCGCGACATCAAGGTGGCGATACCGGGCGATCTCATCGACAACCCGACCACCAGCGCGGCGATCCGTCCGTACCTGCGCGATCTTTTCACTAACTGGCGGGCCAAGGGCGCCTCCATGGTCCAGGACAGCTGGGGCACCGAGAACTTCCAGGTGTTCAACCACGGTTCTGCGCTGAGCGTGGTGTTCCACGAGGAATACAACTCCTCCGGTGTCGAGCTGATGAACGGTTTCCGCACCTTCACCTTCGATATGGGAAGCGGTCGGCAGCTGCAGCTTTCCGACATCACGAAGGCGGGCGTCGATCCGCTGGTGGCAATTCCGCCGTTGGTCGCGCCCATCGTCACCGAGGCACTCGACCGGGCCCGGCCGCCGTACAACCAGCCCGGGACGTACCCGTTCACCGTCGACCGCTGGACCCCGCCCGCACCTTTCTCCGGGAACTACAAGGCGTGGGCGCTCACCCCCAACGAGCTGATCCTCTATATGCCCGACTACCCGGTCGCACACGACACCCCGATCCGCTACGACGTGTTGAACCAGTGGTCGATGAACGGCGGCGTGGTCCAGGCGCACATCCCGCTCGCCGTGCTCAGCCCGATCCTGCGCCCCGAGTACGGCGGGACCTGAACGCGCCGGTCATGAGTGCGGCCACCGGAGACCCGCGCGGGGTCAACCGACGTCGCCAGGAGATGACATGAGCCCAGCTATCGGAACAGGACCGATCAGGGCGCTGGTGGTGGTGACCTACCTGGCGATGGTCGCGATGAACTTCCTGGCCAACGCCCTGCCGCTCAACGGCAGGCGGACCGGGGAGGTGTCTAACGAATACCAGAATCTGTTCACTCCCGCTGGGCTGACATTCTCGATCTGGAGCGTGATCTACCTGTTGTTGGGCGCGCACGTCCTTTACCAGCTCGGGTTATTTCACGGGTCGCCGGGCAGAGACCGAGTCCCACTGCTGAACCGGGTTGGCGTGTTGTTCTCGGTGTCCTCCGTCGCGAACGCGGCTTGGGTGTTTGCCTGGCATTATGGGATGATTCCGCTGTCGGTCGTGCTGATCGGCGTCATCCTGGTTTGTCTGATCCTGATCACGAACAACTTGCGGACCGCGAAACTCACTGTGCGCGAACGGTGGTTCGTGGGCGTACCGTTCAGCGTCTACTTCGGGTGGACGACCGTGGCGACCGTCGCGAACATCACCGTGCTGTTGGTCAGCCTGGATTGGGACGGTTTTGGCATGGCCGACTGGACGTGGGCCGTGATCATCGTGGTCATCGCAATGGTGATCGGCACCATCACCACGCTGCGTAACCAGGATGTCGCCTACGGGCTGGTGCTCATCTGGGCCTATGGCGGCATTCTGTTTCGCCAGGTGTCCCCGGAGGGACTGGACGGTCGCTACCCCGTGGTGATCGGGGCCGTCGTCGTGTCCTTGGTCGTCTTCATCCTCGTCGAGGCAGTGGTGCTGCGGCAGCGAAGGTCTGCGGTAGGGCTGCGAATAGGCCGCTGAAAACATCGCTCACCCGGCCAGATCCGATCGGCGGGACCGCTGCTGACGAGATTCTTACAGCTCCGATAATTTGGCCAGCGGTGGCGTTACCTGGGTCCGCATTGCGCTAGCGTCTACGGGGTTCCTCAAGGAGGTTGCTGGTAATGGCTGAGCTACGCGTGTGGTGGGGTACGGGCGTAGTCTTCGTTGGCCTCGGCGCCGCGATGCTCGCCGGAGCGGGGGTCGCCGCGGCCGACACGGAGGCCTCCGATGGTGCCGCCGCGACCACTTCGAGCAGCCCGTCCACCGGGGACGACTCATCGTTCACCAGTGACGCAGGAGCGCAGTCCCCGGCCACTGTCGTAGCCGACTCTCGGACATCGCCCGTCGACACCGACAGCTTTGACACCAACAGCGTAGACACCCTGCAGCGGAAAGTTGCCGAGGACGACAGCGAAGAAGACGGTGCACTCGAAAACGGTGCGCTTGACGTGGATGTGCTCGACGACGGTGACGAACCCGACGCATCGGCGACCGCCGTGGAGTCCATGACCCCAGCGCAACAGCGATCTCCAGCCGCCGCGTCGGCCACCGGCGACACCGAGTCGGCAGCGTCTGCGACGGCAGAGGTAGCAGCACCCAAGGCCGCCGCCGAGGTAGCGGCCGACGCAAGTGCTTCGGCGGAGTTGGCCGCGGTGGCCCCGGCCAGTCCCGACACGGTCACCGGCGTCAAGACCGGCCACGCGAAGCTGACCATCCCGATCGACAACGGCTACACGACGGCAGCGGACTGGTACTTCCCGACACAGGCCGACGGTTCGGTATCGGCGACCGGCGTGATCTGGTTGCAGCACGGCTTCCTCAACCGGAAGTCCTTCGTCTCCGCGCTGGCGACGACGCTGTCACAGGACACCAACAGCATCGTCGTGGCACCCAACGTGGCGTCGTTCCCGTGGCGCTGCCGTGGCTGCTGGCTCAACGGCGTCGAGATGCAACAGGCCGTGGCCACCATGTTCCTCGGGGACCGGGCGGGGTTGACCACGAGCGCGACCGCAGCCGGTTACCTGAGCGGATTGCTGCCGGAGGACTTCGTCCTGTCCGGCCAATCCGCGGGTGGCGGCTTCGCCACGGCCGTCGGCGGCTACTACGCATCCGACCCCACCAACGAGCGCCACCTGCGGGGTGTGGTGATGTTCGACGGATTCTCGTTCAGCGGCGTTGTGCCCACCGCCCTGCAGAGCCTGGACGATCCCTTCATTCCGGTCTATCAGGTCGCGGCGCCGCCCCAGATGTGGAACTCGTTCGGGGCCACCACCGCTGAGCTGGTGGCGGCCCGCCCGGGTCAGTTCGTCGGTGCGACTCTGGCCCGGGGTTCGCATGCCGACTCGCTGCTGGGTGGAAATCCGCTCATCGACTTCTTCGCCCAGCTGGTCACGAAGTTCTCCCCGCCCGGTAACACCGCGGCCACCCACACGCTGTCCACAGGCTGGATCAACGACATGTACCGGGGTCTGGGTCCGACCGACGGGACCGGCATCTATGGGATTCCCGATCAGTACATCGTCATGGGCGACACCGCCGCGGTCGTGCTCAGCCCGCCGCCGGTCGTCGACGTCCAGCGCTACCTCGGCACCTGGTACGAGGTGGGCAGCGTCAAGCAGTTCTTCTCGATCGGCCTGGTCAACACCAAGGCCGTGTACAGCCTCAACCCGGACGGGTCGATCAAGGTCGAGAACTCCGGCAACTACTTCTTCAACAACGGACCGGAGTCGACGATCGTCGGCTCGGCGTTGCCCGTCGACCCGGCCAACAACAAGCTCAACGTGAGCTTCGTGTTTCCGGCCAAGGCGAATCCGCCCGGTAACTACTGGATCGTCGATCTGTCTCCCGACTACGACGGACCCAACGGTTGGGCCATAGTCAGCGATCCCACCGGATTGAGCGGATTCTTACTGAGCCGCAGTCCAATCGTTTCCGACCAGCTGTATCAGGAGCTTCTGGACCGGGCTTCGGTCAAGGGCGTCCGAGGATGGATCACCGTGACCCGACAGCCCTGGGCGACCACGGTCGTCGCGACCTGATCGTCCCTCGCAGATTGACCACGGGCGGGACCGCGCATTCCCGGTGGTAGCGATGCGGCCCCGGCCGCCGGGCGACCGATCGAAAATGGGCGAGGTCGACGCGGCGAATCGCAGGACAAGCGGTCGGTTGAGGGTGAAAGCTGCTTTCACTGGTCGGTCATCAACCGGCCCCGGGACAAAGGCGGTCGCCCATGCGATTGTTAGTCGGATATTTAGCCACTCCCAGCGGAGAGGACGGCCTTGAGCTCGGGATTAGGCTCGCCCGGACGATAGGTGCACAGCTGGACATCGTCATCGTGCTGCCGCCCGATCGGGTGTTGCCCGGCATGGTCCCCATCGGTGGCTACGAGGAAATCCTGACCGATCAGGCGAATGAGTGGCTGGATCAGGCGGCGGCGAAGGTACCTGAGTCCATCGAAACGAGTACGCACGTCGTCTTCAACGAATCGTTCGCGCAGGGCCTCATTTCTGAGGCGGAGCGGTTGGACGCCAAGCTGATTGCCGTCGGTGCCGCAGGTGACGGACTGATCGGCCGACACTCCATCGGATCGGTGACCGGCGAACTGCTGCACTGCTCGACCGTGCCACTGGCGCTGGCACCGCGGGGTCTGCGGGACTCCACAGTAGAGCGGGTGCGCGACGTAACCTTGGCCATCGGCACCCGACCCGGTGACGGCCTGGCGCTGGACACCTCGGTCCTGGCCAGTCGCGCCGCCGGGACCCCGCTGCGATTGGTCTCACTCGTCGCCCTCGATCCGATTTTCGGCAGCATGCCTGCCGACGACGACTCAGTCCGGGACCGTGCTCATCGGCACGCGCGGTTGATGTTGGACGCTGCTAAAGCCGTTCTCCCCGAAGAGTTTCCGGTCACCTCGACGATCGTCGACGGTCCGACCATTGAGGACGCGGTCATCAAACTCGAATGGCATGACGGCGACTTGATCGTGGTTGGCTCCAGCCGGTTGGCCCCGCCCCGACGACTTTTTCTCGGGTCCACCGCCGCCAAGATGCTGCGTGTGCTTGAGGTCCCGATGATCGTGATTCCCCGACCCGACGTGGAATCTGATGCACAGGAAGAGGGTTCGCAGCCGTGAGCGAAGACCGTGACACAACCGAACTCGTAGCCGCCGAGGAAGCCGGCGGGCTGAAGTCCAAGGGTCTGGCCGCCGGCAAAGTCGGCACGTTCTCCGGGGCGATCCTGGGCATTTCGTGTGTGGCGCCCGGCTACACGCTGACCGCGAGCATCGGGCTCATCGTCGCAGCCGTGGGCTTGAAGATGCCTGCCATTTTCATCGCCGGCTTCGTGCCGATGTTCCTGACCGCGTACGCCTACCGCGAATTGAACTCCCGCGCGCCGGACTGCGGCGCCTCGTTCACCTGGTCGACCAAGGCATTCGGTCCCTACGTCGGATGGATGTGCGGTTGGGGCATGGTCATTGCGACCATCATCGTGCTGTCCAATCTGGCGGCGATCGCGGTGGAGTTCTTCTACCTGTTCATCGGACGCGTCGTGAACAATCCCAACATCACCGAGCTGGCCAACCACAGGCTGATCAACATCGCGACCACGCTGGCGTTCATTGCGTTGGCGACGATGATCGCCAGTCGCGGAATCACTACCAGCGAGCGCGTGCAGTACGTGCTGGTGGGATTCCAGATGATCGTGCTGTTGGCGTTCGCGGTGACCGCGCTGGTGAAAGTCGGACTCGGTGACGCGCCCGCGGGGCTGAGCTTCGACCTGGAGTGGTTCAACCCGTTCACCGGACTCGCCTTGGGTGCCTTCGTGATCGGTGTCACCGGTTCGATTTTCGCGTTCTGGGGTTGGGACACCTGCCTGACACTGGGTGAGGAATCCAAGGACCCGACCAGGACCCCCGGCCGGGCCGGCCTGCTCTGTGTCGTGTCGATTCTGTTGACCTATCTTTTGGTGGCGGTCGCGGTGATGATGTACGCCGGCGTCGGGACCACCGGCCTCGGACTCGGCAACGAGGAGAACGCCGAGAACGTATTCGGGGCATTGGCAAACCCGGTGCTGGGAGGGTGGGCTGGCCAGCTGTTGTTCCTGGCGGTATTGGCCTCGGCGGCAGCCAGTCTGCAGACGACCTTCCTGCCTGCTGCTAGAGCCATGCTGGCGATGGGCGCCTACGGTGCGTTCCCGGAGAAGTTCGCCAGCGTTCATCCGCGATTCCTGGTGCCGACGTACAGCACAATCGTCGCCGGCGTGGTCACCGGCGCGTTCTATGTCGGAGTCAGCATGCTCTCGGAGGCGGTGCTTCTCGATACCATTGCCGCACTGGGCATCATGATCTCGTGGTACTACGGCATCACTGCGTTCGCCTGCGTCTGGTACTTCCGCCGCGAGTTGTTCGCCACCGCGCACAACGTGGTGTTCAAGTTCTTGTTTCCCTTGCTGGGCGGGATCATTCTTGCCGCCGTGTTCATCATCTCGATCCGAGAGAGCATGAATCCGGAGAATGCCAGTGGCGGTGCGATCGGGGGGATCGGGCTGGTGTTCTATCTGGGATTCGGCGTGCTGATCTTCGGAGCGGTCCTGATGATCGTGATGCGGGTGAGCAAGCCGGACTATTTCCTCGGGCGCACACTGACCCGCGACGTCTCCACATCCGCGGGAGCACACGCGCTGGATCCCACACAGAGCTGACGTCGAGTCTGGGGTTTCCCGATTTCGTCGCTCGCTCTAGCAGAGACGCCCGACCCGCGCGTTGGTCTTGACAGGCGTCAAGACCGACGGTGATGATGCTGATATCTGTGGTATCGATCACATGCTGAGCCGGTTGGATCGCCAGCGCCTTGCAGAGGAGCGTCTATGGCCACGATTAGCACCCCGCATTACTTGCTGGACCAGGCACACCGACGGTTGACCCCGACCTTGAACACGATGCCCGGGATGGGTGTTTTCGATGAGTATCTGCGGCAGCGGGACTGGCCGCAGTTCGCCCTCGCCGAGCCACCTGCGGGCAGTGGACTCAAGACCGTCATGGGAGACTCCGGCCTGCCGATCATCGGCCACATGATCGAAACCTTCCGCGGGGGTCCCGACTACCTGATGGAGGTGTACCGGAAATACGGTCCGATCCACTACGCCTACACACCGGCGGTGCCCGCCGTCATCGCCTTGGGGCCCGACGCCACCCAGGCGGTCTTCTCCAACAAGAACAAAGACTTCTCGCAGAAAGGTTGGCACCCGCTGATCCGGGCGTTCTTCAACCGGGGCCTGATGCTGCTCGACTTCGACGAGCACATGTATCACCGCCGGATCATGCAGGAGGCGTTCACCCGCACCCGGCTGTCGGGCTATGTCGAGCACATCGACCGAGTGGCCTCCCAGGTAGTCGCCAACGACTGGGCGACCGACGATCCGCGCTTCCTGTTCCATCCGGCGGCCAAGGAGTTGACGCTGGACATCGCGTCGCTGGTCTTCATGGGCCACGAGCCGGGAACCGACCACGACCTGGCCACCAGGGTGAATCGCGCGTTCACGACGACCACCCGCGCCGGTGGCGCGATCATCCGCAGAGGGGTTCCACCCTTCAAATGGTGGCGCGGCCTGCAGGCCCGCAAGCTGTTGGAGTCCTACTTCGAGGATCGGGTCAAGGAACGCCGCGACGCCGAGGGCACCGACATGCTGACGGTGCTGTGCCACACCACCGATGACGACGGCAACGGCTTCACCGATGAAGACATCGTCAATCACATGATCTTCCTGATGATGGCGGCTCACGACACCTCGACCTCGACGCTGACCACGATGGCCCACCATCTGGCCGCCAACCCGGAGTGGCAGGAGAGGTGCCGTGATGAATCAGCACGGCTGGGCGACGGCCCGCTGGATATCGAGGCGCTGGAGAAGCTGGAAGCCCTCGATCTGGTGATCAACGAGTCACTGCGTTTGGTAACTCCGCTGCCTTTGAACATTCGGCGGACGGTGCGTGATACCGAGCTGCTCGGCTATTTCATCCCGGCGGGCACCAACGTCAACATCTGGCCCGGGATGAACCACCGATTGCCGGAATTGTGGACCAACCCAGAGAGATTCGACCCCGACCGGTTCGCCGAGCCGCGGTCCGAACACAAGAAGCATCGCTACGCGTTCGCCCCGTTCGGCGGTGGTGCCCACAAGTGCATCGGCATGGTGTTCGCTCAATTGGAGATCAAGACCGTCATGCACCGGTTGCTGCGTAGATACCGTTTGGAGTTGCCCCACCCCGGCTACCGGCCGCGCTACGACTATGCCGGCATGCCGGTGCCGATAGACGGCATGCCGACCGTGCTGCGACCGCTGCGCTGATCCTCCAGCACCGTGAACGTGGGTGTCAGCCCCGCGGCACCGGTGGCTTATGGGGCTCTCGGTTCTTGGTTTTGGCTAGCAGCCGGTCGGTTTGAACGATCAGCACAACCGCTGCTAGGACCGACAGCAAGTCCGACGCCGTGATTCCGTGTCCGTCGCCGAGGGATAGCAGGGTGTGCCCCTCCAGCGGCCCGTTGACGAACGGCCATAGAGCACCGAATACAGCCAAAGAAAGCATGGACGCCCAATTGGGCCGCGCCAAACACCACGCAAGCGAAGCGAAGACGGCGTTCATCGCAGACAGGCTGTAGAACAGCTGATTCGGGTCTATTTGTGGCAAGCCGTTTGGCCTCTGTCGAGGATCATCGTCGGGCAAGGGTAGCCGATCGTGCCCCTTGAGTTCGTCACTCCGCGGTCAGGGCCTGAACAGCTGCCCGTCATCGGAGGCCGCCTGCAACAGCTGCGGAATCGTCAGATCCCCGTAGCCGGTGCTGACGGGGCCTCGTGCGGTACCCAGCCACGGCACCACTCCCGGGTTGGGGGTGACGCCAAGGTGATACGCCTGCACACCGGGCAGGTGGTACTGGAAAAAGTTCCCGAGGAAGTCCACCACGAAAATGAGGGTGCCGATCAGGCCCTTGCCCCACAGCGTTGTCGCATTCCGCAACGTCGTCGCCGCGGCAGGATCGCCGACCATCACGATCGAACCGTAATGCGGCTTGCTGCCGCCTCCGGGCACGTAAGCCGGCATGAACGGTTGCAGCCCAGGTAAGTCGGTGGACATCAACGGCGCGGGGTCTCCGTAGGTCTCGATGTTGACGAACATCGAGTCCGCACCGTTGCCCGGGACGGTCGTATTCATCCCGGGGCTCTCGAACCCGATTCCGCCAAGACCGATCTGCTGGGCGACGTATTGTGCCTCCCATCCGCCGAGCGAGTGACCGGTCACGAAGATGTCGTCGGTACCGAAGCCCTGCTCGGTTGCCGCGGCCTGCACCCGACGAGCAAAGTGCAGGGCATCGTAGAAGGCCCACGGAGTGGATCGGGTGAAGATCACCTGCAGATCGGTCAGCAACTGAGTGATCGCGATGAGTGGATTGAAGAGCAGATTCGTCCCGCCGGTTGTGCCCTGATAGGCAATGATGATCTGCCCCTCGGGGGTCACCCAGGACCGGGCCACCTGACCGGTGAAGATGTTCGTCGACGACATCTGAAATCCGTTGACCGTAAACGGCACCAATCCGCCGGGTGTGCCTCCGAGTACGTATTCGGCCGCGGCTGCGTTGAGGAATTGAGCCACGGTCGGGGTCGGTGCCGTCGTCGGACCGGTGTAGGTCAGGGTTGGCACTGCCGGCAGCGGAGGCGGTATCCGGTCCAACCCGAACAGCCGTTCCAAATCGCGGAACGCGGCGAACAGCACATCGTTGATCGGCGCGAAGTCGATTGGGCTGCCCGCACTGTTCGCCGAGGCGGTGATGTCAAGGATCTCCAACACCGCGTTCACGAGGCGGCCGGGTAGTTGCAGCAGCTCGGCCAGTGGTGACAACGGCTGCGCGGTAGCCGGTGGCGTCGTCTCGACAGTGCTTGGACTGACGACGGAGACAAGTGCCGGGGTCGTGGAGCCGACTTGGGCGGCCGCCGACGGTTCGGCTCGCCCGCGCTGTATCTCTGAATCCTCGATGGTGCGAAGCTCGGCGGCCGGGGTGAGCGTGGCGACCGATGCGCTGCGCTCCTCGCGCACCGCGCGATCGAGCGTCACCGCGGGCAGGCCACCGGTGATCTGGTTGCGGTCCGGTCCGGTGCCCGCCTCGACGCCGTCCTGGCCGGCGATCGAATCCGGTTCCGCAACAATAAGTTCAGGAACACTGGGTTCGCCGGAGGTGGAATCGGCGGGATGCACCGGCTCGGGTTCATCCCCTTGGCCAACCTCGGCTAGGGGCTCAGCGGTGGCGGCAGATTCGGTGATGTCCGCCGGTTCGGTGGCTTCGGCGTCGTCGGTGTCGCTGATATCAACGTCGAGATCCGGATCGACCTCGAGAGCCGCGAAGCTGCCAGGGTCGTCCTGGTCACTCGACTCGGCAGGAGGGACGGTCTGCGGCGCGTCGTCCTTTTCATTCTTGTGGCTGGTGGTCGGCTCGGAGAAATCTGAGCGCTCTGCAGCAGAGCTGTCGGTCGGACCGGCGTGGACGGCGGTACCACTGGATGTCGAGCCGGAGCCCGAGGAATCGGCCCAGGCCATTCCGTCGGCTGGCACGGCGACAACCCCTACGCAGAGGGCCACTGCCGCGATGCCGTAACGCCACGACCGAACCTTCCGGCGGCTTCTCGTCCGCTCGACTTTCTCCACCGCGGGGTACTCCATTTCTGGCACGCGACCGGTGCACGCCCCCGATAACATATGTGTCATGTGACGGCAGCCACAACCGGTCGCGCGGTGAAGCGGTCCCGACCGCGGCGTTGATACGGCCCGGCACGAAAGAGTGACCGACGTACCCTGACCCTCGTGACCGTCCCCGCACCGAAGCTGCACCCCGATGTGGCGATGCTGGCACCGCTGCTGGGTAACTGGGCCGGCGAAGGCTCTGGTGAGTACCCGACGATCCGGTCATTCCGCTACCACGAGGAGATCACGTTCGGTCACGTCGGTAAGCCGTTCCTGACCTATATCCAGCGCACGCGCGCTGCCGACGATGGCCGCGGTTTGCACGCCGAGACCGGTTACCTGCGCGCGCCCGCATCAGACCGCGTCGAATGGGTTCTCGCGCATCCGACCGGCATTACCGAGATCCAAGAGGGGCTCATCACCGCCGACGGCGACACCTTACGGATGGAACTGGTCTCGACCGATATCGGGCGCACCGAGTCGGCGAAAGAGGTTCGGGCCGTGGGCAGGTCGGTGCAGCTCCACGGCGACACAATGACCTACACCTTGCGGATGGCCGCCGTTGGGCAGCCGCTGCAGCACCACCTGTCGGCTGTGCTGCACCGGGTGACGTAACGCTTCCACCCCGCTCCGGTTGGGGCGCCACAGACGTCATCTATCGCGACGGCGGATGACGGAGACCTCGGTAGCACAGCTAATGAGTCGCTCAGTCGCGTGAGACGGCGGGCCACAGCGATTCCGACCCAGTGTTGACCCACCCCCCCTTGTTGATTCCAACTGATGCGGGTGCTGCGGGTTTTGCTGACGGTGGTGGAAGTCTGGACATGGCAACGACGTTGGTGGACATCGCCGTCAAGGATCTGTGCCCCACGTAGACGGATCATGATGAACAGCATCGCTGTTGCTCAAGGTGGAGCCGATGACGGGAATCGAACCCGCGTGTTCAGCT
>JAGQTR010000065.1 GCA_020438915.1 Mycobacterium sp. | reverse complement strand
AGGCGATCCAGGAGGTCAAGCGCGCGCTGATGTTTGCGCGTTAGGTTGCCCACCGAGCGTTAACATCTACGGGTGCCAGACGAAAAGCGTTCCCGCAGCGCGCGGTTTCGCATCAAGTCGAGCATCGCCATCGTCGGCCTGTGCTACATCGCGTCGCTGGTCGGGTACTGGTGGGTCAGCAGCTCCTCGCAGCAGCTAGACCCATACGACCCCAATCCGGCGGACATCCCGGTGCTCTCCATCGACGTGGACGCTATCCGCTCCACGGCCAACCAGCTGGATATCGTGGTCTTGCTCATCCCGCCGGAACGCTACCTCGACCAGCGTCTGGGCGTGCTCAACACCGACATCGTCGTCCGCCTGCACCCGTGGGTCGATGTCGGCGGGATCAACTACGAAAAGGGCCAGACCCCCAGAAGTACGGCCACCACGATCGAGGCCGAGGGCGACGCCAACTACTGGCCCTTCGACTCCTATCGCACGAAACCGATCAGAGCCGACGCGATCATCGGGTCCGGTGACTCTCGTGTCGTGGTACCGGCCCAGGTCCGCTTCAGCGGCGGCATCGAGGGCTGGGACATCCACATCGACGACGCCGATTCGCAACCGGCAGCATCGGTGGTCTCGCTGCAGCGAAGCCGCGGCACCCTGGCGTTCGACCTCGGCGTCATCCTGGTGCTCATCACCCTGCCGGCACTGGCCATGATCGTGGCCGTCGAAACCGTAATGGGCAAGCGGAAATTCCTGCCGCCGCTGACGACGTGGTTCGCCGCCATGTTGTTCGCCGTTGTTCCGCTACGCAACTTCCTGCCCGGCGCCCCGCCCCCTGGCGCCTGGATCGATCAGGCGATCGTGCTGTGGGTGCTCATCGGACTGGTATCGGCAATGGCGCTCTACATCGTGTCCTGGTACCGCTTCTCTGAGTAATCCTCCCCCGGCCTGGAGATACCGCGCAGGGGTGAAGATCGACCGGCGTGCGAGTAGGGTCGAAAACCATGGCCGGCTTGACCGAGTTGCTCACCGCCGATTGCATCGAACTCGACGTCGCCGCCGACACCTGGGGGGAGGCGATTCGGGAGGCCGGCAAGCTGCTGGAACGCGCCGGTATCGCCGACGCCCCCTACACGCAATCGATGATCACCAACGTGGAGTCGAACGGACCCTACATCGTGGTGGCACCCGGATTCGCCTTCGCTCACGCGCGGCCCTCACCCGCCGTGCACCGCACCGGAATGTCGTGGGTCCGCCTCGCTCAACCAGTTGCGTTCGGCCACAAGACAAATGACCCGGTACATTTGGTCGTCGCACTGGCCGCCACCGACACCGGTGCGCACAACACTGCGATGGCCGAGCTGGCCAAGTTGCTCGGAAACCCCGACAAGAGTGCCGCACTGGACTCCGCCGGCACCCCGGAGGAACTCCTGGCAGTGCTGGGCGAGGGAACCTCCGCCAAGCCGTCCCAGGCTGACACCAGGGCAGCACGCACCAAGAACCTGATCCTGACCGTATGCGGTAACGGGTTGGGCACCAGCCTGTTTCTCAAGAACACCCTGGAGAAGGTGCTGACCACATGGGGGTGGGCGCCGTTCATCAACGTCGAAGCCACCGACACCATCTCGGCCAAAGGCAGGGCGAAAGAAGCCGACCTGATCCTGACCTCCGGGGAGATCGCCAGGACTCTGGGCGATGTCGGAATTCCGGTGAAGGTGGTCGAGAACTTCACCTCGACAGGTGAGGTCGACAGCCTGCTGCGCGACACCTACGACATTTGAGCCGCGTGAGTAGTCGGACAACAAAGGAGCTTCGATGAATTGGCTGGTAGGCATCGCCGAGTTCGTCGTCAACGAAATTCTTTCCGTTCCGGCGTATCTCATCGGGATCATCACCGGCGTCGGTTTGATCGCGCTGCGCAAGAGCACCGGGCAGGTGATCGGTGGCGCCCTCAAAGCCACTCTCGGATTTCTGCTGATCGGCGCCGGAGCCACCCTGGTTGTCGCATCTCTGGAGCCGTTGGGAGTAATGATCCAGGGTGCCGCGGGCAGCCAGGGTGTGGTGCCCACCAACGAAGCCATCGTCGGAATAGCCCAGGATCGGTTCGGCGCACAGGTCGCCTGGTTGATGATCCTGGGCTTTGCGATCAGCCTGCTGCTGGCCCGGTTCACGCCACTGCACTACGTGTTCCTGACCGGCCACCACACACTGTTCATGGCGACGTTGTTGACGATCGTGCTGGCCACCGCCGGACTACCGTCGGTCACCGTGGTCGCGGTCGGTGGAATTCTGCTGGGCGTCGTCATGGCCTCATTGCCGGCGATCTCGCAGCCCTGGACCAGACGCATCACCGGTGACGACAGCATCGCGATCGGCCACTTCGGAACGCTGGGCTACATCGCCTCAGGCATCACCGGCCGACTGGTCGGCGGCGCGAAGAGCCGGTCGACCGAGGATCTCAAACTACCGGAATCCCTTCGCTTCCTGCGCGATTCGATGGTTGCCACCGCCCTGTCGATGGTGCTGATGTATCTGGCCGTCTCGTTGATCTATTTGGGTCGGGCCGGTGAGCAGACGGCATTTCAGGCGTTCGCCGACGACACCGGGGCCGGAGCGGCCACCAGCGTCGGCAACTTCCTGATGATGGGTGTCACCCAGGGCCTGGGCTTCGGCGTGGCTGTCGCGGTGATCCTGTTCGGCGTCCGCACGATCCTGGGCGAATTGGTTCCTGCGTTCCAGGGCATCGCCAACCGCATGGTCCCCGGTGCGGTTCCCGCCCTGGACGCACCGATAGTCTTTCCCTACGCCCAGAACGCCGTACTCATCGGGTTCATCGCCAGTTTCGCCGCCGGTCTGGTCGGGCTCGCGGTGCTGTCGTTGTGGCTGGGCCCGGCGTTCGGCTGGGTGCTGGTGCTACCCGGCCTGGTGCCGCACTTCTTCACCGGCGGCGCCGCCGGCGTGTACGGCAACGCCACCGGAGGGCGCCGGGGCGCGATCGCCGGTGGATTTGTCAACGGTCTGCTTCTCACGTTTCTGCCGGCACTGCTGGTTCGGGTCCTTGGCTCGTTCGGTGAGGAGAACACCACCTTCGGCGACACCGACTTCGGCTGGTACGGCATCTTGCTGGGCAATGCCGCCAAGCTGGGGTCGGTCTGGGGTGTGGCGGTGATGTTGATGATCGCCGCGGCGTTGCTCGGCCTGGCGATCGCCGTCCAGAAAAAGCTCGTCGAAACCGGCTGGGACCCGTCGCCGGGCAGGCTCGCGCCCAGCTCGGTCGATAGCTCACCCCCGGCGGGGCCGGCCCCTACCTCGGGCCATCAATACCCCAAGATCGCCCCACCAGCAGGAGCGCCCGCTCCGCCGCCCGCCCCACGCTAGATTTCGGTCCGGGCGCTACTGCTCGAACTCCCGCGCGAGCACGACCGGAACCCCTATATTGCGCGAATGGCAATCAAGGAGGAACCCGCGGCACCCGCTGTTGGCGACAAGGGCCTGCAGGCGGGGGCGCTGGGGCTGGTCGGCAACGTCGTCATCGGCCTTGCCGCCGTCGCACCCGCCTACAGCCTGGCGGCGACCCTCGGCTACGTCGTGCTGGCTGTCGGCGAGAAGGCGCCGTCGATGTTCGTCCTGGCGTTCATTCCGATGTTGCTCGTTGCCTTCGCCTACAAGGAGCTCTCCCAGGACACACCCGACTGCGGCACCACATTCACCTGGGGTACAAAGGCATTCGGTCCGTGGATCGGCTGGATCGGCGGCTGGGGTCTGGCCGTGTCCGGAATCATCGTGTTGGCCAATGTCGCCGAGATCGCGGCGGTCTACCTGTTCAAGTTCCTTGGCTTGGACGACCTGGCCGACAACGTCGTCGCGAAGGTCCTCCTGGGATCGTTCTTCATCCTCGGCATGACGTTGGTGTCCGCACGCGGCATCGTGGTCAGCGAACGGATGCAGAACGTTTTGATCGCCATCCAGTTCGGCGTGTTGATCATCGTCAGCATCATCGCGCTGACCCGGGTATTCGCCGGTAACGCCGGCGCTCAGGCCATCGACCCCCAGTGGTCCTGGCTGTGGCCCGGCGGGCTGGACGCGTCGTCGATCGCCGCGGCGATCATCTTGTGCATCTTCATCTACTGGGGCTGGGACGCGTGCCTGGCAGTCGGCGAGGAGACCAAGGACCCGGGCAAGACGCCCGGAATCGCAGCATTGGTCACCACGGTGATTCTGCTGTGCACCTACGTGCTGGTGGCTTTCGCCATCCAGTCGTTCGCCGGGTTCGGCGATGTCGGAATCGGGCTGAACAATGCGATGAACACCGACGACGTGCTCACCGTGCTCGGTGAACCGGTCGCGGGCAGCATCGCGGCATCGCTGCTGCTGCTGACGGTGTCGGTGTCGGCGCTGTCCTCCACGCAGACCACGATCCTGCCGACTGCGCGTGGCACGCTGTCGATGGCCGTCTACGAGGCGCTGCCCAAGCGGTTCGCTTCCGTGCACCCCCGCTACATGACCCCGGCGTTCGGCACCATGGTGATGGGTTTCTCGGCGCTGGGGTTCTACTTGATCCTGACGTTCCTGTCGGAGAACGCACTACTGGACTCGGTGGCCTCGCTGGGTTTGGCGGTGGCCTTCTACTACGGAATCACCGCCTTCTCCTGCGTCTGGTACTTTCGCAAAACATTGTTCACCTCGGTGCGAAACCTGTTCTTCCGCGGTGTCTTCCCGCTGCTCGGCGGACTGGCGATGACGGTGGCGTTCGGCATCAGCGCCAAGGACATGATCCAGCCCGACTACGGCTACACCGCATTCGGCCCGATCGGTGGAGTGTTCGTGCTCGGCGTCGGGATGCTGGTGCTCGGCGTCCCGTTGATGCTGGCGTGCTTCGCCTTCGGCACCAAGCGATTCTTCCGCGGCGAGACGCTGAACGCCAGTACCGAGGTCAAGGTTCCCGACATCTATTGAGCAACGTGAAAGCGCAGGTTTTGCAATGCATTTGACTGTCGGCTACCTGGCGACCCCGACCGGCGACGACGGCATCGCGCTGGCCAGCGCGCTGGCCAAGACCTTCGACGCCACCGTGGACGTGGTACTCGTTGTCCGCGAAGAACTTCCCGACGGACACCCCGGTCGAGCGCAGTACCAGGAGCTGCTGGTAAAGCGCGGAGAGCAGTGGGTATCCCGGGCGCTGGCCAGGTTGTCGGCGGACGGTGTGACCGCGGGATCAACGGTCACCGTCGGCGAGTCCTTCGCTCAGTCCCTGATCGACTTCGCTGAACAGAAGTCATCGGACCTGATCGTGGTGGGCGGTGCGCGGGACGGGTTCTTCGGCCGCCACACCGTCGGACCGGTCGCCGGGGCGCTGCTGCATTCCTCGCCGATACCCGTGGCGCTCGCGCCGCGCGGTTACGCCGAGGATCCCGACGAGGTGATCGAAGCGGTGACCGCCGCGGTGCCCACGCGGGCCACCGACGACAATCCGTTGCCGTTCGCGATCACACTGGCCGGTGCGGCGGAGTTGCCGATCCGAATGCTGTCACTGGTCTCGGCGGAGAACCTCTCCGAGGCGGGTAGCGCCAGGGAGGTGCGGCAGTTGCAGGTCGCGGCGGTCGAGGAGAACCTCGCGGCGGCAATGCGCGCGCTACCGGATTCACCCGAGATCACCTCCCTGGTCGCCGACGGCTGGACGCTGGAGTCCGCACTCAAGAAGCTCAACTGGGATGACGGCGATCTTCTGGTCGTCGGCTCCAGCAGGTTCGCTGCGCCGCAACGGATCTTCCTGGGGTCGACGGCCGCCCGTATCCTCGCCGGCGTGGACATCCCGGTGATCGTGGTGCCGCGCGCCGAGTAGCCGGTGAGAGCCACCTAGCGCTTGGTGAAGATCGTTCGGTGCCAAGGCTTGTCGACCACGCCGGTGATATCGCTCATGACATGCTTGATGGTGAGGTATTCCTCGAGCGAGTACTGACTCATGTCCTT
>JAGQTR010000605.1 GCA_020438915.1 Mycobacterium sp. | reverse complement strand
CTCGGTGTGTCAATGGAACCGGCGACCCGCGCTACCGCGGACGCCTACCGCACCAACTACGAGAACCCGTTGTATGTGCACCGCGGGCTGATGCCGCCGACCCCCACAGTGGCCACCCAATCCAGCCAGCAGCGCGAGCCACTGGTTTTCTCAGTCGGATCCTGGCACGGTGTGCGGCGCTTCGTCGTCCTGCGCGACGTCGCGGGCGAAGACATGGAATCGGATAACCTGCACAGCACCGCTTTCCGGTTCTTCGCGAACGCCGACGCCGTGTTCTTCATGTTCGATCCGTTGCGGGTCCAGGCGATCCGCGACCAGTTACAGGACCTGCTGCCCGCCCAGATGTTCGGTGGCGGTGACCCTCGCGGGGTGCTGAGCAATGTGCTGACCGCGGTAGGCGCGGGCACACCCAGGCTTGCGGTGATCCTTTCGAAGTTCGACGCGTTGCGGACACTGCGCGAAGTACAAGGCTCCGATTGGAGCCTGGTCATGTCCAACTCTGGCGCGGCTTATCTGCGCGACACTTCCGATGGATCGCACTATGACGCTGCCGACGGCGCGCTGCTGCATGAGGAGGTGCGCAGCTTGCTGATGAAACTCAACGGCGGCGCCATTGTGGCCGCAGTCGAAAACCCTTCCACAGAGCGGCGATTGGATCACCGCTATTTTGCGGTATCTGCTCTTGGCCACCCGCCCAGCGGCAACCGACTGGACGCCCGCGGTATCGCCCCGTTTCGGTGCGCCGACCCGGTGCGGTGGATCACCTCGACGTTCGGCATGCTGTGAACAACGCTCACGCCGCGCCCTCAAGTCTTGAAACTCGCCTTAAAGTTCACCAGGATTCTTCGTCGAGAATCGAATTCGCTAGCGGCAACGACCTGGGTGCGGTCCCCCTCAACATCTGATGGGGATTGTCGGGTCGTCGGTGTAGTTCAGCCACTTACCGTAAGCGTCCCCTCCGACGGCGTTCACCGCCGCGCAAAGCTGCGGACCGGTGGTACCGCCGGGGAGGTAAACCGCGTAGATCGGGTGGCCCTCGGGCGTGGCTTGTCGCAGGGATGGACACGTTTGATCGGTACGTAAGTAAGAAGAGCCAGGGTATCTGTCCAGGAGCCTTTGGACACCCTCCGCGTACCTGCCCGGCGTAGTCACCGACCCGACGACGACGATGCCTTGGCCGTTGCACATCGGGTTGCGGATCGGCTGCCGCAACCCCAGGTCGCCGTTACCGGAAGTTCGGGGCGTAGTCCGCTGCGTCGTCGGGGCCGGGGCCGGGGGGACAAATGGGGTGCGCCGCGGCGTCTGAACTGGCGGCGGGGCCGCCGGTTGGGTGATCGTCACCGGTGGCGCGGTCTTGGTCACTGTTCGAGTTTTGTCCAGAATCTCGGACCATGGGGCTGTTGCGCTTGTCGGCGGCGCGGCGGTGACGTTACCGGCGGGTTCGTCGCGATTGCCGCCCACGATCGCCGCGATGAGCGCGACGAATAGGGCCAGCACGAGTGCTGCACCG
>JAGQTR010000064.1:303-3752 GCA_020438915.1 Mycobacterium sp. | reverse complement strand
TGGCGCCCGAGCACAAGGCGCCCGCGAGCGCCGAGGACGCGTACACGGCTTACCGGTGGGCCCGAGAGCACGCCGCCGATCTGGGTGCTGATCCGCAATGCGTCGCAGTGGGCGGGGACAGTGCAGGGGCGAACCTGGCTGCGGTGGTGGCGCTTCGGGCGCGCGACGAAAACCAATCGCCGCCCGCGCTGCAGCTACTGCTGTATCCGGTGACCGATTACCAGGGACAGACGCGGTCCAAGACACTGTTCGCCCGCGGATTCTTCCTCACCAAGCACGATATCGATTGGTTTACCGAACGGTTCCTCGGCGGGGCGAGTGTCGACGCGGCGGACCCGCGGGTGTCTCCGCTGCTGGCCGACGACCTGTCTGGACTGGCGCCGGCGCTGGTCGTCACCGCCGGCTTCGACCCGTTGCGCGATGAGGGCCGGCGTTACGCCGATGCGATGCGCCGGGCGGGCGTGCCCGTCGACTACCGGGAGTACGGATCGCTGGTGCACGGCTTCGCCAACTTTTTCCCGCTGGGCGGCGCCAGCGCCACCGCGATGGGCGAGGTCATCTCGGCGATGCGCGCACATCTGACCCGCGCCGGCTAGCTCCGCCAGACGACGCCGGTACTCTGTGTCCGTGGCATCCAAACCCAAGAAGAACGCGCGCTACGACCTGAAGGCAGCCGATCGTAAGCGCAACCTGTTCGTTCAGATCGGCCTGACCGCTGTCGTAGTGATTTTTGCCGTCGCATTGGTGCTCTACATCGTGATGTCTGCCGACGAAAAGCCCACAGCAGGCGAGGACAGAGCCATCAGGGTGGAGGCGCCCAGCCTGATCAAGAAGGAAGGCACCGAGGAGCCCAAGGCGGTCGTATCGCTGTACGAAGACTTCCTGTGTCCACACTGCGCCACCCTGGAACAGCAGGTCGGGCCGACTCTCAGCAAGCTCATCGACTCCGGTGCGATAGCCGCCGACTACCACATGGTCAGCATCCTGGACCGTCCGCAGAACCAGAACTATCCCGCCCGCGCCGGCGCTGCGGCCTACTGCGTCGCCGACGAATCGGTCGACGCGTTCCGTCGGTTCCATGCCGCGCTCTTTGCTCAGCAGCCCAGCGAAATGGCCGCGGACTATCCCGATAACGCCCGCCTCATCGAAATCGCACGCCAGGCCGGTGCGGGTGGGTCCGTTCCGGAGTGCATCAACAAACAGACCTACGTCGACATGGTCAGCGGTCTGGCCGCGGCCACCGGCATCAAGTCCACCCCGACCATTCGTATCAACGGCGAGGATTACGAGTACAGCACCCCGGATGCGCTGGTCGCCAAGATCAGGGAGATCGTCGGCGACGTACCCGCCCTCGATACGGCCGCACCTGCACCTGCACCTTCGCCCGCGCCGGCTCCGTGACGGTGACCGACTCGACCACCGGGCCCACCGGGGTTGCGGTCGGCAGAAGCAGCGCGCTATTGGTGCTCATCACCGGTGGCGTCGGGCTGGCCGCCGCGCTGACCCTGACGATCGAGAAGATCGAAATCCTGATCAACCCGGACTACATACCGACGTGCAGCATCAACCCGGTCCTGTCCTGTGGCTCGGTGATGATCACCCCGCAGGCGTCAGTACTGGGGTTCCCCAACCCGGTGTTCGGCATTGTCGCCTTCGCTGTGGTGCTCGTGACCGGTGTGCTTGCAACGGCCAAAGTCCAGCTACCTCGCTGGTATTGGGCCGGCTTGGCCTTGGGCGCGCTGCTGGGCGCGGCGTTTGTGCACTGGCTGATCTTTCAGAGTCTGTATCGAATCGGTGCGCTGTGCCCCTATTGCATGGTGGTGTGGGCGGTGACAATTCCGCTCCTGGTGGTGGCCGCGTCGATCGCGGTCGAGCCTCAGAACAGCGGCTCGGCCCTGGTCAGGGGGCTCTACACGTGGCGCTGGTCACTGGTGGCGTTGTGGTTCACGGCGGTGATCCTGCTGATTCTGGAGCGTTTCTGGAACTACTGGTCGACTCTGATCTGATTGCCCCACGATTCCGGTTAGGGTGAACCGTGGCCGGTCGGATCTCTAAAGTGCTCGTCGCGAATCGTGGCGAGATCGCGATCCGGGCATTCCGAGCCGCCTACGAGATGGGCATCGCGACGGTCGCGGTCTACCCCTATGAGGATCGCAATTCGCTGCACCGTTTGAAGGCCGACGAGTCATACCAGATCGGCCAGATCGGACACCCGGTCCGGGCCTACCTCTCGGTCCAGGAGATCATCCGGGTGGCCACCCAGGCCGGGGCCGACGCGGTGTATCCGGGTTACGGTTTCCTGTCCGAGAACCCCGAACTGGCCGCCGCGTGCGCGGCGTCGGGCATCACATTCGTCGGCCCCAGCGCCCGCGTGCTGGAGCTCACGGGCAACAAGTCCCGGGCGATCGAGGCGGCCCGCGCGGCCGGCCTGCCGGTGCTGGCGTCGTCGCCCCCTTCCGCATCGGTGGACGAGCTCGTCGAGGCCGCGCGCGATATGCAGTTCCCGCTGTTCGTCAAGGCGGTATCCGGTGGTGGCGGTCGCGGCATGCGCCGGGTGGCCGAACGTGGTGCGCTGACCGAGGCCGTGGAGGCAGCCAGCCGCGAGGCGGAGTCGGCTTTCGGAGACCCGACCGTCTACCTCGAGCAGGCGGTGATCAATCCGCGCCACATCGAGGTGCAGATCCTGGCGGACACCACCGGCAACGTGATGCATCTGTTTGAGCGCGATTGCAGCGTGCAGCGCAGGCATCAGAAGGTCATCGAGCTCGCGCCCGCACCTAACCTGCCAGAGGATTTGCGGCAGAAGATGTGCGACGATGCCGTCGCGTTCGCCCGGGAGATCGACTACTCGTGTGCGGGCACCGTGGAGTTCCTGCTCGACGAGCGCGGACATCACGTTTTCATCGAGTGCAACCCGCGGATCCAGGTGGAACACACCGTCACCGAGGAGATCACCGACGTCGACCTGGTCGCCGGTCAGCTGCGTATCGCGTCGGGGGAGACGCTGGCCGATCTCGGCCTGAGTCAGGAAAGGTTGGCGGCGCCAAGGGGTTTCGCCTTGCAGTGCCGGATCACCACCGAGGATCCTGCCAACGGCTTCCGGCCCGACGCCGGCCGCATCACCGCCTACCGGTCACCGGGTGGCGCGGGCATCAGACTCGACGGTGGCGCGCACCTGGGCGCCGAGATCGGTGCGCATTTCGATTCGATGCTGGTCAAGCTCACCTGCCGGGGCCGGGATTTCCCGGCTGCGGTAGCGCGGGCCTATCGGGCGCTGGCCGAGTTCCGGGTCCGCGGGGTGTCGACGAACATCCCGTTCCTGCAGGCGGTCATCGACGACCCCGACTTCCGTGCCGGCCGGATCAACACCTCGTTCATCGACGAGCGGCCGTACCTGCTGACGGCGCGCTCGCCGGCCGACCGCGGCACCAAGATCCTGAACTACCTGG
>JAGQTR010000064.1:0-133 GCA_020438915.1 Mycobacterium sp. | reverse complement strand
TCACCGACACCACCTTCCGTGACGCCCACCAATCGCTGCTGGCGACCCGGATCCGCACATCGAGCCTGATGATCGTGGCGCCCTACATTGCCCGGATGACTCCGCAGTTGCTGTCGATCGAGTGCTGGGGCGG
>JAGQTR010000604.1 GCA_020438915.1 Mycobacterium sp. | reverse complement strand
CTGAGTCGAAGGCCGCGCTGATCGCGTCGAGTTGCACGTTGGTGAAACCCTGTGCGGTGGCCGCGCTGAGAACGGCGGCGCGTCCGTCGACGAATACCGCCCCGGGACTCAGCCGGTACAGCGACTGGTAGAACACCGTGGCCCAGGTTTCATCCGAGATTCCACCGGTGGCCACCGCCGTCATCATCTTGTACGCCGCGTGGCTGAAGATTGTGCTGTTGACGTGCTCCCCGCCCTCATCGCCGCTACCGGTGTAGCGGTTCGCGTAGTGCGCGCGGTAAACGCCCTGCGGAGTCGACCTCGACGCCGGGTTGGCCAGATTACGCAGGTAGCGTTGACCAGCGTCCTCACCGATAAGCCACCGATCCTGGCCCGACTTCCCCTCGATCAACGCTCCGAGAATGTCGGCATAGGCCTCATTGAGGGCGCCAGGCTCGCCGTAGTCCAGTACCGCCCCTCCTTCGCCGACAACGTAGTCCACCACCGCGTGGGTGAATTCGTGCCCCACGATGTCGAGCGCCGACTGCAGATAACCGCTGTCGCCGTAGCCAAACTGTTGAAGTCCGGGATCCCAAAACGCATTGGCGTAGCCGCCGAAGATCGGCAGGCCCGGGTTGTACCGGAGGCTCACCGTGATGGGGGCGCCAGCACCGTCAAAAGATGTGCGGCCCAACACGTCCTCGTAGTAGTCGTACACGACAGCGGTGTTGGCGTGCGCAGACACCGCACCCCGGTCCCAGCCGAACCATCCGCGCTTGACCACCGAACCGGGCAGTCTCGCGCCGATTAACCCGAAAAGCGGATAGGAGGTGTTGTAGGTCTCGATCTTCCGGGTGGCGTCGATCATCGTCTCGGTTGTCCAGAAGAGAAAACGGCTCGAATCGATGGTGATGGTGCGCTGCTCGCCGAGCCGATCGCTGGCCTCGATCATCGAGCTGGCATCCGCCACATTCGAGATGCTGGCGATGATCGTTCCGGCATCGGCCCCATCTGCATCGATGAGATAGGTCCTCCCGGGTCGCGACATATCACCGGCATCCGGAAGTCGCACCACTACCCGCCACGCGAGGCTGGCAGGCGCTTCGTCGTCGAGCGCATAGACGATGAGCTGGTTGGTGAACGTGTTCTCAGACAGGAAGGCTTCGACAGCGTCACCGTCTGCACCCGAGCCCAGATAGGCGGTTCCGGCAATGGTGTAGACCTCGACATCCTCGTCCACCGCCGCCGCGGGGGTGACGTCGAATCCCTGGGCAAGCCCGCGGTAGTTGTTGAACAGACCCGTCACCGCACCGTCGGCGTCGGTCACGAGGACGATGTCGCTCCCGAGCACCTTGATCCCACCGACGGTTTCGTTCAGCCGGTAGAAGTTCTCGACGGAATTGCCGAGTCCGGCATGCGCGGTGGTAACGGCAGCGGGATCGGCGAAGCCGGCGGCGGCGCCCAGCACCGGAGCGAGTTCGTTCAGTACCGCCGCGGCGTCGGCTGCCGTGCCCACCACATGATCGGTGAACCGTCCGTCGATGACGCGGACCGCGCCCGACGGGTTGACGGTCACCTCGACGCCGTCGCGCGCCAGTAGGTCGCTGAGTTCGACGGAGACTGGACCGTCGCTGCGCGCCGCGGAGGGCGCGATGACGATCGTGACCTCGGTGGGGCCGGTGATCCCGAGAGCACCCAGCAGCCCGTGGACGTGAAACGGGTTCCCGATCGTGTCATCGATGGTGACGGTGAAACTGTCGCCTCGAACGGAAGTAACGGCAGTCGGTGTATAGGTGAAATTGCCGAGCGCATCGACGACGACGCTGCCGCTCGTCGGCGCCCCGGTGACCCTGTAGGTCAGCGTGGTGTCGTCGAAATCGACGGCGTTGAGGCTTCCGCTGACCATACCGTCGGGGCCGGGCCCCGATAGGGTGGCCGCAGCGGTGGGCCGCTGGTTGTTCAGGGTGTATTGGGTCTCTCGCACCGCCAGCCAAAGCGCCTGCACCAGTGCGGACACCGGTGCCGCGGGAGTGGGCAGCCCGTTGGCCAGCGGGCGAAGTCCGACCCAGGTCAGCAGGTCGGTGACGATGGTGTCGACGGTCACGGGGCGCGCGCTGACGAGGTCGCGGAGCGTGGCTGAAGAAGGGGCAACTGGTGGCGCGGCCAACTGCATCCTCGCCGGCTCCGGCACTGCGACGACCGATTCCACCTCATCCGGCTCTGCGGCAGGCATGTCGATACCCGCGCGTGCCACGGCCTCCGCTGCAACATTTCCGGCAGCATCGGCACGCGACTCTCCTGCCGCCCCTGTCGGGCCGTCGGCAGCCGGGACATCGTCCAGCGTCAGCGACTGCCCGGATTGCCGCGATTGTCGGGGCGTCTCGCCCTCGACGCCCGAAGATGCGATGTCGGTGTCCACGTCGGTCACACCATCGGCATCGGGTTCCGCGGTCACCGCGGGCGCGGTGGAGTCCTCAAGACCCACGGCCTCGTCACGATCGGTCTCGCCGGTCTGGCCGGTGTCGTCGATGCCGATCTCGGAGTCGTCGGCAGATGCGCCCGCAACACCGACGTCGGCCCCCTCTGCAGGCCCGGCGTCCGGGGCGTCCGAGGGAGGTGCGGCCGTGGGTCCCCGGGACGTCTCGGAAGACTCGGAGGTT
>JAGQTR010000603.1 GCA_020438915.1 Mycobacterium sp. | reverse complement strand
GGTTGACGAAGATCGACACCACCACGACAGCGCCTTGAACCCGCTTGGCCGCACGCATCAACGACAGGTGCCCCTCGTGGAGAGCTCCCATCGTCGGCACCAGCATGATCCGGCGGCCGGTGGCGCGCAACGCCCGTGTCACCTCGAAAACATCGGATGGATGCGAGAACACATTGAGCTGCCCCTCTTCGAATCTCGGGGAATTCCGCGCGATCATGACTGCCCCGCCTCCGTCAGCACCTCGAATACGTCATCGGGAGCGTGCACCCGTTGGGCCGTACGCCAGGAACTCGCCCGATATGTTTGCCCCAGCTCGGGATTCACTTCGCAGAGCGCCTGCAGATGACCTGCGACCGCGGCCGCGTCACCCCGTGCAACCGGACCCGTGAGAGCAGCCTGGCCACGCTGCAGCGCGTTCTCCAGCGACGCGCGGGCCAGCGGACCGATGATCCGCTCAGCGACCCCCCCGGGCGTGTCGCCGACGAGATCCTGTCCCAGCATTTCCTGGCCCTGCAGCGCCGCCCGCAATGCCTCGACCGCGTCGAGTTCCAGGGTGACGAGGTGGTTGCTGGCGTGGGCCAGTGCGGCATGGTAAAGCGTCCGGGCATCCTCACGCACACGGAAAGGTTCGCCGCCGATCTCAAGGACCAACGCCGCCGCGATGGCATAGCCGACTTCGTCGGCGGCGGTGATCCCGAAACATGTACCGCGCAGCCGATCGACGTCCTCATCCGAACCGGCGAACGTCATAGCCGGATGAATCGCCAGCGGAACGCATCCCTTTCTGGCCAGCGGCGCCAGGACACCGACCCCATTCGCCCCCGAGGTATGCGCCACGATCGTGTTCGGACGCACCGCATCGGTCGCCGCCAGCCCCGTCACCAGCGTCGGAAGTTCGGCGTCGGGAACGGCCAGCAACAGCAGCTCGGCGCGGCCGGCCACCTCGTCGACCGCAAGCACCGGGGTGTCTGGCAGCCACCGCTGCGCACGCTGCCGCGAAGCATTCGAGACCGCACTGCAGCCCACGACCACGTGTTCGGCGCGTTCCAGCGCGAAACCCAGCGCGGCACCTACCCGACCAGCGGAAACCACACCGATCGTCAGCCGGGCCGGGCGGAGCCCATCGTGTGGGCCATTCCCGTCGGCGGGCGACTGCAGCATCGCAGACCACCTCGCAAATTCTCGTGGGTTCGTTCCAGTCCTGCATCGCAGGTACCGGACGGTCGCTACGAGGTTAACTCAATCCTCGCGACGTCGGCGCCGCCCGCCGCCCGATGGCGTCGCCTGCAACCGCGCCAGCAGTTCGGCGACCGACTGCCCGCCGGTGTGTGCACCGCCGTCGGGATCCTCGGGGTCCTCGGGCTCGGTGGCAGTGGGCGGGGGCGGTGTGGGGGGCGCCGGCGCGGGGGCTTCCGGCGCCTGGTCTTCCATTGCCGGGGCCTGCGTTGGCGCGGCATAGTGCCGCCCTCGCGGCGGCTCGGCAGCTGGTGGAACAGGCACGAAAGGCTGCTGCGGTGGGTCGTCGGGAGCCCGGCGTCTGCCCACGTATTCATCTTCCTCGTGGGTGCCGATTCCGCCGGGCGAGCGTACCCAGTGACTTCCCGGCGCGCCGGGCGGAATCCACTCTCCCTCTGCT
>JAGQTR010000063.1:3217-4253 GCA_020438915.1 Mycobacterium sp. | reverse complement strand
GCGAGCTCATCGACTTCTGGCGCTTCAATGTTGGGTTCGCCCGCGAGATCCTCGCCGAGCAGCCAGTCAGCTCACGCGGGGTGTGGAACCGTACCGATTACCGGCCGTTGGAAGGCTTCGTCTACGCGATCACACCGTTCAACTTCACCGCCATCGCCGGCAATCTGCCCACCGCGCCGGCGTTGATGGGCAATACGGTGGTGTGGAAACCCTCGCCCACCCAGACCTTCGCCGCGTACTTGACCATGCAGTTGCTCGAAGCGGCGGGATTGCCTTCCGGTGTCATCAACCTGCTGGCCGGCGACGGGCTGGCGGTTTCGGATGTGGTGCTGGCCGACCGCCGGATGGCCGGCATCCACTTCACCGGCTCGACCGCGACGTTTCAGCATCTGTGGCGCGAGGTCGGCAGCCACATCGACCGGTACGACACCTACCCGCGGCTGGTCGGGGAGACCGGCGGCAAGGATTTCGTTGTCGCTCACCCCTCGGCCCGCCCAGAGGTTTTGACCACAGCCTTGATTCGTGGTGCCTTCGACTATCAGGGGCAGAAGTGTTCGGCTGCCTCGCGAGCCTTTGTTCCGCGCTCGGTGTGGCAGCGCATGGGCGATGACTTCCTGGGCGCCACCCAGGAACTGCGCTACGGCGACGTCACCGACTTCACCAACTTCGGGGGAGCGGTGATCGACGAGCGGGCCTTCGCCAAGAACGTCGCGGCCATCGAACGGGCCAAGAGTGCGGCCAATGTGACGATTGCGGCCGGCGGCGAATACGACGACAGCGAAGGCTACTTCGTCCGCCCGACCGTGCTGCTGTCCGACGATCCGGCCGATGAGGCCTTCTCGACCGAGTACTTCGGCCCCATCCTGGCCGTGCACGTCTACCCGGACCAGGACTACGGACGCATCCTCGACGTCGTCGACGCCGGCTCCCGCTACGCGCTGACCGGAGCGGTGATTGCCGACGACCGCGCCGCGGTGCTGCAGGCCCAGCAACAGCTGCGGCACGCGGCCGGCAACTTCTACGTCAACGACAAGCC
>JAGQTR010000063.1:0-3202 GCA_020438915.1 Mycobacterium sp. | reverse complement strand
CAGCCGTTCGGTGGGGCGCGGGCCTCGGGCACCAACGACAAGGCCGGATCCGCGCAGAACCTGCTGCGCTGGACGTCAGCACGCTCGATCAAGGAGACGTTCGTGCCGGCCACCGAGCACAGCTATCCCCACATGGAGGCGTGAGCCATGGGCGTCTTCGAGCGGGTGGCGCGACCGCTGATCCTGACCGCGGGCAGATGGGAAGGCCTGCGACGGACCGCCGAGCGGTTGCCGGTGACCCGCAAGGTCGTGCACCGATTCGTCCCGGGGGAGAGTATTGCCGATGTGATGAGTTCGGTGGAGCCGCTCCGGGATTCCCGGCGTCTGGTGTCGATCGACTATCTCGGCGAGGACGTCACCGATGCCGCCGCCGCGGATGCCACCGCGGATGCGTATTTGGCTCTCCTGGATGCCCTTTCGACCCGCAGCGAAGTGACAGCCGCAGTGCAACCGCTGGAGGTGTCGCTGAAACTGTCGGCGCTTGGGCAGGCGCTGGCCAAAGATGGTGAGAAAGTTGCCCTTGATAACGCACGGATGATCTGTGAACGCGCGCAACGCGCTGGTGTGTGGGTGACCGTCGACGCCGAGGACCACACGACGACTGACTCGACCCTGGCGATCGTGCGCGATCTGCGTGCCGACTTCGACTGGGTCGGTACGGTGCTGCAGGCCTACCTCAAACGCACCCACGCCGACTGCACCGAGTTCGCCGCATCCGGCGCACGCATCAGGCTGTGCAAGGGCGCTTACGACGAACCGGCTTCGGTGGCCTACCGCGACCGAGCCGAAGTGACCGACTCCTACCTGCGATGCCTGGGCGTGCTGATGGCCGGCAGTGGCTATCCGATGGTGGCGTCACACGACCCCGAGATCATCGCCGCCGTCCCCGCGTTGGTCCGTGAAAATGGGCGGGGTGTCGATGATTTCGAGTACCAGATGCTCTATGGCATTCGCGATGGTGAGCAGCGCCGGTTAACCGAAGAAGGCAACAACGTGCGCGTCTACGTACCGTTTGGCACTCAGTGGTACGGCTATTTCGTCAGGCGGCTTGCCGAGCGGCCCGCGAACTTCACGTTCTTTCTGCGGGCGCTGGCCGAACGCCGACGCTGAGACCGTCTGGTGTGCAGCCAGATCGGGTGCGCGTGCCAAATCGCGATCTGACCGCACACTAGCGTCGGCTTCATCCACGGCGCGGCTGCCTTCCGGCTACGCCGGATATGCCGCCACCGGCATCACGATGTTGCCCTTGCACACGCCCTCGAGGATCTCGGTGCGCCAAGTCCCGTACATGGATCCGTCCAGCGTGGGGGAGTAGAACACCAGAGAGCGGGCGGCGGCGAACTCGGTGGGCACGTCGCTGCCCCGGAAGCACTCCCACTGCCAGTTGTAGTTGAATACCCACTGCTGTCCGTCCCAGGTATAGCGGCTCGGCTGCGGGACCGTGGGGTTGCTCGGCGCCGGACCGCCGGAAGCGGTGGCCACACACGTGCTGGAACAGGATGTGGTGAAGGTGTACTGGCCGCGGAAGTCGGGTTCCGGCTGACGCGCGGCAACGCTGGTGCCGATCTTTTCCGAAGCGAAAGTCACCATGGTGTAGCGACCGCTCCAGTCCGGGAGCGCAGCCGTAGCCGTAGCCTGTGTGCAAACGCACGCCGCCGCAACGAGAGTCGCGGATGCAATGGCACTGCACGCCCGTCGGGCAGACATGGGTTCCTCACAAATGGTCTGGGTGTGGCAATAGCAACCTAGTAGTCCTAACCGTCAGGTTGCCCGATCGACACGGCGGGTTCAGGCACGGTTGGATCACGGCTTGGTATCGGGGGCGGCGAACGAATGACGTTCGTGCCGAAAGGGCCTCGCGATTATCGCTCAGTGAGCACCATGAGCGTCCACGCTGCAATCGACTGGGCGTCGGTGATGGCGCCGTCCCGGATCATGGTTTCGACTTGGGTACGGGTGAACCAGGCGCTGCGCATGTCCTGTTCCTCGTGCTCGCGGGCATGTGGACCCGCTGTGATCCCGGTGGCGAGAAACACCCGCCCGCGCTGGCTGGACATTCCCGGCGCGACGTCGAGTAGCCCCAGCTCGGTCATCGATTCGGCGCGCAAACCGGTCTCCTCCCGCAGCTCACGTGCGGCGAGTTCGGCGGGGTCGGTGTCGGCGAGACCGGGCGCGGTGCCCTGAGGGAACTCCCAGCGCCTCAACCCCAGCGGGTAGCGGAACTGCTCGACGAGGTGAAAGTGGTCGCCCTCAGTGCTGGAATCCCGCGGGATCACCAGCGCATACGTCGGTTTGTCCACCACCGCGTAGATCCCGGGGCTGCCGTCGGGTCGGCGGATATCGTCCTCCCGGATAGTCAGCCAGTTGTTCCGGTACACCTCACGCGATCCGACGGTCTGGATGGAATTCACCGGCCCAGTATGCGGGGAGTAGCCTCAGACAGCGTGCTGCTGGCCTCTCTGAATCCCGCATCGGTCGCCGCAGGTGCCGACCTGCACGACGCGGTGCGCATCGACGGAACGTCGTTGAGTCGCAGTGACCTGGTGGGGGCCGCGACGTCGGTGGCCGAACGCGTCGGCACCGCCAGTCGGGTGGCTGTGCTGGCCACACCCACGCCGACGACCGTTCTCGCCGTCGCGGGCTGCCTGATCGCCGGAGTGCCGGTTGTACCGGTGCCCGCCGACGTGGGGGAGGCCGAGCGACGACACATCCTCACCGATTCCGGTGCGCAGGCCTGGCTTGGCGAAAAGCCGCCGGACGGCTCTGAATCGCTGCCGCACATTCCGGTCCGGCTGCACGCCCGCTCGTGGCATCGTTACCCCGAACCGTCGCCCGAGGCCACGGCACTGATCATCTACACCTCCGGTACTACCGGGCTGCCCAAGGGTGTCGTGGTGAGCCGTCGGGCGATCGCCGCCGACATCGACATGCTCGCCGAGGCCTGGCAGTGGACGGCCGACGACACCTTGGTGCACGGGCTGCCGCTGTATCACGTACACGGTCTCGTGCTGGGATTGCTGGGATCGCTACGGATCGGCAGCCGCTTCGTGCACACCGGCAAACCCAGTCCGGCTGCCTACGCCCGGGCGGTGTCGGAGTTCGGCGGATCGTTGGTGTTCGGTGTTCCGACGGTGTGGTCGCGGATCGTCGACGACGGCGACGCGGCGCGGGCGATGACCTCGGCACGGCTGCTTGTTTCGGG
>JAGQTR010000602.1 GCA_020438915.1 Mycobacterium sp. | reverse complement strand
CACTTGATCCACGGACGCCAGCCTAGGGAACGGCGGGCCAGGTTCAGAAGGCTTCCACGCCCTCGATGCTGATGACCATGCCGCGTCCGGTGCTGTCGTTGGTGAATCGGGTGCCTTCGGCACTGGCGTCGATCGTCCAGCCCACCGCTGAATAGGTCCGGTAGTCCAGGGTCACGGCGGGGATGTTGCCCAAGTTGCCGAGCACCCAACTGATTTGGCCAGCGGGGGTCAGCCGGACCCCATTGGCCGGCGAGCCGTCGACCTCGGGGGCGTTGGTGAACGCCGCCTCACAGCCGACTTCCTGCTCCTCGAGTTGGCACCGGGTCTTGCCGGACTTCGTCTGGATGAAAACGACGCCGTTGCGCGGCTGCAGCACCTCACCGCCGGGCTGCGGCGGCGAGGTTTGCGATGGTGCCGGCTCGATGGTGGAGGGCGGTGCCGCGGTGGGCCTGCTGGGGCGCGGAGTGGGGAAGTTCGGCTCGGTGGGTGAGTCGGGGATCCTGGTGGCGGTGCCCTCGATGGTGGACTGACAGCCGGCGAGCACCGCGCTGCAGGCGAGGGCACCCGCTAAAGCCAGCCGCGTCTTCATCACTTCCAGCGTACGGCGCTTGGGATGAGAGTGACGAAAGTGACGCGCGAGCGTGGCCGCCCGGCGTGCTGTCGGGCTTCGCGGATCCACGATTCGGTGGCTCTTTTTCTGTTGATGTGATTGGCTTCTGACACTCGTGGCCACCGCACAGGCCCGGAGTCGAACCGAGGAGCTCACAGATGTTGCTTTCAGGACCTGTCATCCACCGCGCGATGGCTGGATTGATCGGTGGCGGAGCGATGGCGGCTGCGATGTTGTTCGGCGCATCGTCAGCGCTGGCCCAGCCCGCCCCGGAACCCGCGCCCGCGCCCCCGCCGCCCAATTGCACGGCGGCCGACCTCGCTCAGGTGTCGGGTAGCGTCGGAACGGCGATGGGGGTCTATCTGTTCACCCACCCCGACGTCAATAACTTCTTCACCAGCCTCCACGGAAAGCCCGACGATGAGATCCGCGGTGCGGTCCAGGACTATATGAACGTCAACCCCATGGTCGAGTCTGAGATCAACGGTATTCGTCAACCGCTGAAGGACCTGCGGGAACGCTGCAACGTGACGCGATGACATGGCAGCGTTAGGCTTTAACGACACGTCGGCGCACACGGGTCCGGGCAGTGAGGAGACACGCAATATGGGTCGCTGGAATCGATCATGGACCACCGCTGTCGTCGCAGTAGCGGCATTCGGAGTGATTCCCGGGGCGATCGTGCTGTTCCAGCCGGCCGGGGACGCCAACGCCGACGTGTGCGCAAGCGTCGGCCGCAGGGTGTCGGTCAGCGGCTGCGCGGACCTCGCCGACGTTGTCGCACCGTACGTTCCGCCTCCGGCGTACTACGCGCCGATGCCCTACGACGTACCGCCGCCACCTCCGGTGAACGGTTGCGTGAGCTACAACGGCCGGTGGATCGGCGCCAGCAGCTGTAACTGACCACATCAGCTGCCCGCCCGCGATTCAGCAGGTGGGTAGAGTGACGAGCATGGTTGAGAATTCGCGTAATTCGAGGACGCATCTACCCATTCCCACCGCGCAGCGAACGGGTCTGATCACCTACGACGCGAAGGATCCCGATACCTCCTACCCGCCGATCGAGCAAATCCGTCCGCCTGACGGCGCGCCGAACGTGCTCATTGTTCTGCTCGACGATGTGGGTTTCGGGGCGGCCAGCGCATTCGGTGGACCCTGCCATACGCCCAACGCTGAGCGGCTCGCGAAAGACGGATTGAAGTACAACCGTTTCCACACCACCGCGTTGTGTTCGCCGACTCGCCAGGCGCTGTTGACCGGGCGCAACCATCACTCCACCGGAATGGGCGGCATCACCGAGATCGCCAGTGGCGCACCGGGATACAACTCGGTACTGCCCAACACCATGTCGCCGATCGCGCGGACGTTGAAGCTCAACGGCTACAACACCGCGCAGTTCGGCAAATGCCATGAGGTGCCGGTGTGGGAGACCAGCCCCGTCGGGCCGTTCGATGCGTGGCCCACCGGCGGCGGTGGCTTCGAGTACTTCTACGGCTTCATCGGCGGCGAGGCCAACCAGTGGTACCCGACCCTGTATGAGGGAACCAACGCGATCGAGGTGGAGCG